>NZ_JRXI01000215.1:0-24491 GCF_000813645.1 Neochlamydia sp. TUME1
TGAAAACATGCTTGTTTCCTCTTTTTGTTTATTCACAAGCTTGTTTAGGAGAGTGTACAGGCATTTCCTTTCATTGATTCCACTATATTAGCAGTATGCCACACCCGTCGCATCCACTCCCCTCCTAGTTTTTAAAAAAATAGCCAAAAGGGGAAAAACTTCTACAGGGCACTTCTATGGATTCAAATTACATTTAATTATTAATGATAAAGGAGAAATCCTTGCTTATATGTTAACCCCAGGAAATGTAGATGACCGGCTCGCTGTCTCCGGTCTTTTTAAGAACATTTTTGGCAAAATGTTTGCCGACAAGGGATATATATCACACCAGTTATTATCAAGCCTACGACAAGGGCTTAGAAATTATTACTAGGCTTAGAAAAAACCTGAAAAACAAGCTAATATCACTGGTAGATAGGATTTTATTAAGAAAGCGAGGCATCATTGAAAGCGTTAAAAATAAATTGAAAAACTCTTGTCAAATCGAACACCATCGACATCGCAGCCTTTGGAATTTTTTGCCAATCTAATCAGCGGAATAGTGGCCTATGCTTATGAACCCTGTAAGCCCTGCATTCAATTTACTTCTGCGGAAAAACAAAAGTTAATGAGTTGGGTTACAGTTTAAGGCATGATTTGAAGTAGCTTTAAGTTGTTTTCTTATCCGATAACTCGAGTTAAATAAGTTTAACAATCTAAGCACCCATCAAAAGTTTGAAAAAAGGCAAATAAAGCTTTGCCTCTTTTCATGCCCTTATACCAAGGTAGCCTTTATAGCAAAAAGACTAGTTAAACCGACTGAAACTATAGTAGCCAAGCAGGCTGAGCGTGTAAAAAATTCTGTAACCTTTAAAGCAGTATGTTTCCATGTTCCCATCTTATGTTTTAATGCACCCAACCATCCGGGACTTTTTAAGGCTTCACTTCCTTGCGTTTGCTGGGCTGTGGAGAGGAAAGATGTTTCTCCCCTTGCAGCTATTTCTTCTGCATTCAAGATAGAATCTTCCAGCTGTTCAGCAAATTCTTGAGTGCTTTGTGAATTTAATGCCTTATTTTCGTCATATTCGCGTTGTATTTCATCCTCCCAATCTTGCATATATTGCTTAGTAATCTCATTTCTTTTAACAGCAGCTTTTTCTTCAATCTCTTTCTCACTTAGATCTGCATCTTGTTGATGAAGGAGGCGCTCTTCTAGCATGGTATCTAGTTGTCTACTTATTTCTTTAAAGCTTATCTTTAAGCTAGCAAAACTTTTGCTAAGACTTACGCGACCCTCTTCTAAGCGCTCTAAATTTCCTCTTATCTGTTGTTGCTCTTGTCTTATTTTTGCCTGATCTTTTGCTATATCTGCTTGATCATTTGCTATTTGATCATGATCTTTTGCTATTTGGGCGTGATCTTCTGCTATTTGGGCGTGATCTTGTTCGATGAGCTTGAAAGCTTTTTTTAGCTCGGCTTGCTGGTTCCTTATTAATTTAAAGTCTTTTTTAAGCTGCAGTTGCGCTTGCATAAGCTTGGAAGAATTCTCATTTGAGGCCGCCAGGTTCTCTAGGGTTATATCCAATATAGCTGTTACTTCTTCTACCTCTATGCGCCTTTGCTTGAATTCTCTACTTAATTCTGCGTGTTGCAAATGCACAATGTTGCTTAGCCTAATTCGTTCATTTTCCATCTGTCGAATGTCCATTGCAAACATTTGGTCGATTACATTCTGGATGGCTGCATCCTGCTCCAATTGAGCTATTTTTGCATTAACTTGTATAGTTTGTTCTCGCAAGAGGGGAACTGGATTATCTAAAGGAATTTCTTTAACTACCATATTGTTAACCCTTGTGTTATGTTTAATAAGCTGGTTATCCATTCTATAACTTTAGAAGCTAAGTTTTCTCTTTAGCTTCTATGTACACGAAAAATTGGGCCAGTAAGCTTAACTTCTTAATCAATATTAAAAATAGCTGTTTATACCACTTTTGCAAATCCTAAAGAAAGTAGGCACAGTGTGGATCTCCCTAGCCTGCTAAAGTAAGCACTAACGCCACTTTCATCTTTTTTTTCCTGCATTTTCTTTAAAATTGTTTCAATATTAGAAGTTGCTTTTATACCTAGTTCTTTGCATATCATGGGTTGGTACCTTCTAAAATCTAGATAATCATTTAAAATCCCGTTCAATATTTCTAATACATCCTCGGGTTGATAATCCTTCTTTAACAGATTTGCAATAACCAGCTTATTCCCTAGAATTTTAAGCTTATTAGGAATAACGATTGCTTTGTTGATTGCCCTTAAAATTGAATCGCAGCTTACCCCTCTTTGTAATCCCAGCGTACTTTCAATGCGCATTAGAGTAGCTTGTAGTTCTTTGTTTTTTTTCTTTAAATTTTCGTTAATTTCAAAGATCTGCCTAATAGCTTCGGTTAGGGGAGTGTCGGGATTTACTTTCAGGCCTCCATCTATCATTAATTTTAATATTTTTGGCGGAAGAGTAGGTGTTTCTTGTGCTTGTTGGGTTAGCAAGGTCATTTGTTGGTGTAGTCGCCCTTCTAGGTCCCTAAGCTGCTCATTTTCTTTTACCAAAGTTTGAAATTTATCCTCAATCGCTTGAACTTTAATGGCCAGACCTTTGTTTTCATTTTCAAGAGCACGTTTGTCATCATTAAGTTCCTGGTTCTTATCTTTAAATATTTGGTTTTCAGCTCTAAGATTAGCGTTGTCTTGTTTAAATGCATGGCTAGCTTGTGTCAGCCTAGCTTTATCTTCTTTCAAAGAGCCGTTTTCTTGCGATAATTTTTCCTTGTCTGTCGTTAAAGCTTGGACAGCTTCTCCGAATTGTTCGTTTGCCTGTAAGGCTAGCTGCATGACAGCTTGAGTTTTGCTGGCTTTATTTTTCCATTTTTGCGCTTCTTGCTTTAAAACTTTATTTTCAGTCGTAAGAATTATATTATCACTCTTTAGCTTTACAATGGTTTCCATGAATAATTGATTTTGTTCGCACAGCGTTTTCAAGTGCTGCTCATGGCGTTCATTTTTAAACAAAATAACTTTAGCAAGGTTATCAACTTTTTCATTAAAATTGTTGGTTTGATTTTCTAGAGTTAGTATTTTTCTAGCTAAAGCATTAAAGTCAGTTTCTAATAGCTCCTTTGAATCTAAATTAATCATACAAGCTCCTTAAGTTAAATCAAAAATAGTTAAAAGGCTTCATAAAGAAAGACTTACCCTTAATGAATATTTTATTTATTCATTTAGATCAAGGAGAATTTTCATAGAAAAGTGGAGGATTTTCTCTCTAATTAATTTTGTAGTTTATTAACTTTGTTTTTAATAACAGAAAGAGTTGTTGTATAATTGGCGAATTTTATATGATTAATAATCAATTTAAAAATAAGCGTAACTATTCATGTAACTATTCAGGAACTTTCATTTGCCTAGAAAATTTTGAAAATCTGCAAAAAAACTTTTCTCTTAATAAAAAGTTTAATGTTTTTAGAGATATATCTCTCTGTACAGGACAAAAAATAATTTTTTCATAAAAAAACCCTCTTAGGTATACTTGAGGATAACAAGGGGTCAAAAAGCTTTAGCAACCAAAGAAAAAGGTTAAAACACCTAGGTGTTCCCAATAAGATTTTCCTTATTTTATCCAACCCATAGCGAAACAAACTTTTAGCTTTTCTACCATGCTTCTTAATGCTAATAGGGACTACATTTGCAGCTATATTACCTAGTTTATACGCCCAACAAAAAGCAATACTTAAGGCAAAGATAAGTTTCTCAATTCTGTCAGTATATGTTAAATGCGTATCTTCCAAGCAAAAGCCTCGCGTTTTTAGACAAGCAAATAAGGTCTCTATTTCCCATCTAGTTTTGTAGATGCTTATAGCTTTTTTTGGATTTTTATTAGTGACCACGAGTAAAAGCTCATCTTTTAGACGGCTTGCAGCTACATAAAAGGAATGGCCGAGCATCTGTAAAGGTTGAACTAACACTTTTTTTTTACCCTCTTTTAGATGACGAAATACGTCTCTAAGAGAAACTGCATAGCCATTTCTTGCTCCTTCCACTAGAGTGTCTTCCCTAATACGCATATAAAAAGGAATCTCACTTTTTATCAGATAATCAAACCATTGACTCCCTATAAATTCTCTGTCTCCAATAAGACCTGCAATTTTTGATGGGCCTAATTGCCTAATAACTTTTTCTAAAAGTTCTATGCGTTCATCAGTAGAGGAATTACCAGCTTTATTCATCACAAACCAGGCCAACGGAATAGCTGTTCCTTCATAGGCCATCGCTAAGGTTAAAATATTAATGTTTTTGCTACCTACCTGCCAATTTGTTCTATCTATAATCAGCCATACTTTCCTTTTAATAGGAAATATTTGTAAAATAATTTTAAAAGCATCCAACATATCAAATTTTAGTTCTCGGAAAAAGCGCTGTAGCCTTTTATAGTGGGAGTCTAGTTTTGCTTTTCCTTGAAAAGCTGTGGCTAGTTGAGTAAGATTAACGCTTCTAACCCTAAAAAGAGCTAGAACAATTTGACAAAAGCATGTAAGTCTTGCTCAGTTCCAATCTAAAGTTTGACTTAAAACTTCTCTTAGCTCGTCTATTTCTTTCATCTGTTTTCTCCTCGTAAAAGATAACAGTATAAATTTTTAGACGGGCTTTTTCAATTTTTGTCCTGTACAGAGGATATATCTATAAAGCCAGTAAAACCAATTGCAATTACGGCGGATGTTTTTACATCCCTTCCTTAAGAAGTCCAAGCTTACATTAGCTCAATATGGTTTAAAGCATTTTCTCCCTCAGGTAAGGCTTTAGGAACGTTTTTTTATCAAAATTGCTATGCTTTCTTTACAAGTAAATCCTTATAAAACTCTTAATTTCTTGCAAAGTTCACTATGAAACCCAATAAGCTAAACAATCAACAAGGTCTTATTTTTAAATTCCGCTTTAGCAATGAACTTAACTAGAAACATCTTCTTGTTCAGCTATCCTAGTTGATTGAATGGAAGCGGCTGGAAGAAGAGTTTGATAAGCTGTTTGTAAAAAATGTAGGCCAACCAGCTAGGCCTGTAAGGCTAGTTGTAGGGCTCTTTATCTTGCAGCACATGGATGGAATTTCTGATGAAAAGGTGGTGCATCGATGGGTAGAAAATCCTTATTGGCAATATTTTTTGTGGATATGATCATTTCCAGAGTGAGCTGCCTATCCATCCTACTTTTTTAATTAAATGGAGTTCTAGATTAGGAGAAGCTAGATTTAGCAAGATTTTACAAGGAACGATTGCAGCAACTGTTTTGAGAGGCGTAGTGAAAAAAAAGCCTTAAAAAAAGTCATTGCCGATACACCAGCGATGCTTAAAGCTATCGCTTTTCCTACCGATGCCAAGCTTTATTTTAAGTCTATTCAAGCATTTGTAAAAATGGCTGATAATTACCCAATCACTTTGCAATAAACCTATAAGAAGCTAGCTAAAACAGCTTTGCGCATGCGTGCTCGCTTAAAGCCTATGCTCGCCAAATGAAAAGAGCTAAAAGAGAAGAAAAAAGGCTGCCTACTCGCTTGGGAAGAGTAATACGGGGTTTTGAGGGAAAGACAGAAGAGCAAGCCTTTAAGCAGAAAGCTCTTTTTTTTAGAAAGTATCAAGCGTATTTATGCTCAACAAAGAAATGATTCACGTAAAGTGTAGAGCCTGCATGAGCCCCATGTGGAATGTATTGCTAAAGGTGAAATTGAGAAAAGATATGAATTTGGCTGCAAGGCTGCGCTAGTGATTACCCCTCAAGAAGGTTAGCTTTAGATGTCAGAGCCATCTATGGCAACCCTTACGATGGGCACACGCTTGAAGAAGCTATTAGGAAAGCTGAAAGCAATAGTGACAAAAACATCGAAGTAGTTTTTGTCGATAAAGGCTATCGAGGTCAGACGCTAGAAGGTAAAACCATATTTATTTCTGGGCAAAGAAAAGGCCTAAATCATTGGATCCAACCTTAAGCTAAAAAGACGCCAAGCGATAGAACCTCATATCGGCCACATGAAGAATGATGGCAAACGGGGATGTAATTATCTTTAAAGCAGGTTAGTAGGTTGTTTTAAAGCCATTTTATGTGGAATTGGCCATTACATGCGTTTAATTAACAACTGGCTAATTGCTCAAAATTCTCCCAAACGTCTTTATTCAGGCTATAAAAGCTCGTTATCATTTTTAATTGATTGCTTTATTATCCTATCTGGAAGGCTACCTGCTGCTCTAAAACTCTTAAATTTTAGCCAATTTTCATCCTCCTCAACAAAAATTCTTGGGTTTGCAGTTTTTTAGCTTAGTACGAAAAGAAACTTCGCAATTTTCTCTCTAAAATGGATGCAATGAAGAAATTTTTTAGGTTAATTCAGTTCGAACTAATCCTACTTCGTTAGGTTTAAGAAGTATCAAAAAATAGCCTTTTAGATGAGTCATGAATAGCTTGGCAAAAAGGGCAAATGATAATCCCGACTTTGACAGTTGTTTTCTAAGTAGATAATTATTAAAGTATTACATTCAAAAATTCAGGCACAACATAGGAGTTGAAACGTAGTAGTGCTAAGTAGAGAAATAGCTTTCAGAAGAGGGGGTAGGCTTAGTTTTTTAAGCGCATCATATTATGCCCAGAGCTGTATTAGGCCATGCTGGAACTATTGGCTAGAAGGGTTTTACTGGCGATGAAAAGCATCAAGCGAGTGACTATAATTTTCATGATCAAAGACCCAGCATGATATATGCATGATTACCCCTCTAGTACTAATAGGGCTAATGCAGGAGAGAATTTAAAAATAAGCGAGCAAGCGTAAAAGGATGAGGGCATAGCTCAGTGCTTTTTCTTAAACTTAAAAGCTTCTTAAATTAAATCTTAAACTTTAGCCTAGTTAGGCTAGAGACTGTATAGCAATGAAGGTAATTGCTTTTTCTGATAAAATTTTATGCATGGCTCTTTTTCTTCGTAGAAAAATTTCCATCCATAAAGGAGGGTTTAGCTTTTCTGCTGATTGCCAAATTTCCAACAACTCCTTTTCAGACATTTCCAGATTGGTATTACTTAATATATAAGAATCATTAGATTTCCAATCGACTTGCTGAATTTGGAATTGCGAATGGGGATCACTCCCTAAGGGCGGATTTTCGCAAATGACTTTAAAAGGCGTTTTATGATGGGGTCGAGCCCATAAATAGCTATGGCCACAAATTAAATATTGCACCTTATTTTGCTGCGTATCAATCGTTAAGTAATTAAATTTAAGGCTTTTATCCAAACCGTCTTCGATGATGAGCTGGTTAAGGAGATAAGCTAATTCTTTAAGGTCAGTTACTCTTTTGTAAAGAGCCTTTAGCATACCACGAAAAATAGAGCAAACCACCATGCCATCGGAGTAGTTTAAGGAAGATTCGGCAAAAGCAATGCCGTACGAACCTGGATTTATTTCGAGAAAATCGTAATACACTCCTGCAATAGCATGGGTGTTAGAGGCTGTAACTTTGACGTGCACGCCGTTCCATTGGGGGGCTTTATCATGACTTAGGACTGCTTGGGTGCGACGTAAGCTTTCTGATAATTCGCTCAAGTAATCTTTAACAATCTTATCTTTCTCAAAGCTCTCGGAATTTAGATAACCAGATACAGCAGCAATAAAATCTACAATATCTTGGTATCTGTCCCTAACTTCTGGTTGCAAAGCTTTCACAAGAATTTTTTGCATGCCTTTGGGCATTAAAGAAAGATGAATATGCCCCTGGCTAAGTTTGCCTAGCATAAGTTCATAAGCAATAATACCCAATGAATATATATCTGAAGGAAAAGAGACTGAGTCGGGCTGCTGCTGCTGCTCAGGGCTCATATAGATAGGTGTGCCTATCATTCTTGGCTGTTTAGAAATATCGGAAGAAGATTCTTTAAGAAGTTGGGCGATGCCAAAGTCTATCACTTTGATGACATCAGATTCAGTCACTAGGATATTTTCAGGCTTTAAATCTCGATGAATAACCCCATGGGTATGAAGATGACAAAGTGCATAGGAAATATCTATAATAATTTCTAACGCTCTTCTAAGAGATATAGGGGTTTGCAAGATATATTGGCGCAAAGAAATACCTTGGATGAATTCCATGGCGATGTAAAGCCCTCCAGCCCATTTACCTTGCCCATACAGCTTGACAATGTTAGGATGGTCTGCCAAGGCTATAATCTCGGCTTCTTTTAGAAAACGTTCAACAATTTCGGGATTAGAAACAAATTTAGGAGAAAGAACTTTGATGGTTGTAGGTTCATTGGTTTCAGGATGCGTGCCTAAATAAAGGATGCTCATTCCTCCTTTTTCTAAAAGTGCTTCGATCTTGTAAGGACCGATTTTTTTAGGAAGAGGGAGGGATAGAAAACTTTCTTTATCCGACGGCATGGCAGGTAGGGTAGGGCGTTGATGGGATTCAGAAGCAGTCATAAGATAGAATCAAGCCTACATTTTTATTTTCTCAAAAATTATGAGAGCTATACAGGCAAAATAAATTTTCTCCTTTGCAGTGCAGGGCGGTTTAGCTAATATCTAGAATTCTTACGCCTAAGGCTTCACCTAGCCTAATCAATTCACCTTTGGCAATACGTCTTCCATTGACAACCAGGTCGACACCGTTTTCAGGATGAACATCTAGCTCCAACAAATTGCCTGGCTGCAGTTCAAGCATTTTTTTCACCGACATTTGCAGACGGCCTACTTCGATGATAATAGATAAAGGAATCTCATCAATTTTGACCGACGTTTCTGTGGGTATTACGGCGGAAGATTGTTCTTCTGAAGAGGTAAGCTCTTCTTCTATTTCTCTATCTTTAAGTTTCTCGTTGGAAGCCAGATTAGATGCCTCTTCAGACTCATCTTCTGCTTCCATTTCTGAGTCAAAATCGGATTCCATGTCAGATTCCATTTCAGAATCAAATTCTAATTCTGACTCAAAATCTAAAGATGAATCATCCTGTTCTTCGGAGGGAATTTTACTCATAAAGGTCTCTTCCTCTTGATAATACAATGGGTGGTCCAAGATTTTAATATTTCCGTCTTTAATTTTTCCAATAAAAAAAGGGATTCCATTGACAGTAAGGGTAATACGCCCACCTTTATCATCATAAGGTTTTACTGTGCAAGAATCCAGAAGAATAAAATCTCCTTTTCTAACGGTTTTCCATTCTGATGGATGGATAGAGGTTCTGCCTGCTTCTATATGCACAGGAATTGTCAGTTGTTCGGCCAGCGATGCATGCAGAGGAAGTTCTAGAGAACGCTCGGCATATTTTTCTTTCCAGGAACGACGGAAGGTAGGTGAGACAATCATACGTCCTATTAAAGTCTTTCCCTGCAGTTGAATTTTGATGTCCATGCAAAGGGAATCTTCTATCGGCATACTACTTTCTTGTAGAATCTGTGGGGAAAGAGATTGATCGAAAGGAAGCTTATTGATTAAGTGTATCACTTCGTAGGCGGCAAAGTAGTAAAAACCTTGTAGGAATTCATCTTCGAGTACATCGTGCTCATGGCAATCCTCGTTAAGGAGGAGAGATATCAAACGATAGATATCTTCTGCTGCCATTATCCAGGTCAATTGACCTTCTAGAGAGGGAATCGAGCAAGAGAGGGGGATAACTGGACCCATTCCGGCGCCTAGCTCGTCTTTTGTACGCCATTGAAAAGGAGTGGGTTCTATTTTAAAATCGGGGATCTGAAAAATTTCTTCTAACCCTTTAGATAAATCTTCCCAAGGAAAAGGAGGGGATGATCCAATAAGCGGGATTTCATCGAGTTGCAAAAGAGCGGTAGGAATGTGTTTGAGCCAATCGTATGGCATAGAAGCTTTGGGGGAAGTCACGCGCACGCCTTCATAAAATGTTATAGACCTCTTTATAATGAAATAAAAGGAGCCGAGATTGTCAATGCAAAAGTACAATTTAAAAAATTTTATTCTTTCTTAGCAAAGTACCTAATAAATATTAGACTTTTTAAAAACTGTAAGCCGATAAAATAAGTTTTTTTAAGGATTTGCATTTTGATATTTATATCTATTTTTAACTTAATTCTACTCCTCTTTATCAAGGATAGGGGCGTCTACTTTAACCAATTTTTCAACAAGTAAGCTTTTAGAAGAAAAAGGTTTTATCCTAGTCAGTAGGAGCTGGCCCAAGCAGTTTATCTTTTTAGCTCTCGTAAGAATTCGCAATCATTAACTTTCTTCATCTTCTTTTTGTTTTCTATTATCTTGTCGTTTTTGCTGCTCCTCTTGCTGGCCATCGCGTGGGGGTTGCTGAGGTGCCGCAGGATTAAATGGAGGAGTTTCAATTTGGGTAGTAGCCACTACCATATGGACAGTATATCCTTTTTCATTTAAGGATGAAAGCAAGGATTGTTGGTTTTGTTGCATATCCATGAATGATTTTGCACCCTGGGTGAGATTTTCAAAGCGAATATTGAATTCTCCTTTGGCACTTTCATAGGAAGTGAGCACCAGATTGGCACCTGCAAACATAGGAGGATGCTTTAAAGTAACTATGGTATCCGTCTTGCCTTGGCTATCTATTGTAGTGATAGCTTTCACAATAGCATCTATTAGCTGTTGCGTGGTCAGCTTTTGAGAAGGCATATTTGTTTCTAAGTTTTGATTATGAGACTGAGAACTAGAGCTTACATTCAAGGCTAGAGGGTTAACATGAGATAAATCCCCTGCCTCTTGGGAAAAGCGTATGGGTTTTTTGTCTTCATGAGCTTCTAGCTTATCTTTCTGAGATTCTTCCCACATTCCTTCCCCTGTTTTAGATCGGGAAGCTTTTTCTTTTAATGCTAAGTTTTTATAGAGTCCATTAGGGGATTCCATAGGGAGTTCGTCTGAAGAGACCATTTTAGCTACTTCGGAAGTTTCGCTCTCATTTTTCTTTTTCACTACTTCTTTAGAAAGATCAAACAGGGAGGGCTGTTTTGGACTAGGTATTTCTTCGGCGAGCAAAAGAGCTTCTGTTTCAAAAGAAGGATCTACAGTTTTTGCTTTTTTAGAATCTTCTTCTTCCTCTTTTTGGCGACGTTCTTTTTCGCTAAGAACCTTTTGGAAATCGCGAGAGGAAGCGCCTGAAGGCTTAGAGTTTGAGGCGCGACTAATAGTGACATTATCTTTATTCTGATCGCCTGTAATTTTAAAGTTATACATATTAGCTAACTCCTTTTCTGTCTTTTTCACTGCCCATCAGACAGAAATTAATTTTTTATTGTTTTGAAGCTTTTGTGGCTTGCATTCTACCCAAGAACATGGTGCTTCCTAATTCATCTTGCTCACGTGCTTCTATAATTTCTAATTCTTTAGCTCTTTCTTTTGTCCAGTCTTCTTGATGAGTTTTGAGCTTATCCACTTCTAAACGCTTTCGATCCAATTCTTGTTTAGCTTCCTCTACTTTTTTTTGAGCCATTTTAACTTGCTCTTTTTGATCCTTAACTTTTTTTTCTTCTATCTGTAATTTTTCTGCTACTACTTTCAGATAAATTTTCATTTGCTGAACTTTAGGACTAGTTGTAAGGTGGCTGCTTTCAACACGTAATTGCTGCAATTTGTCTTGTTGATGTGCCAAAAGCTTGTCTCTTACAGCTTCTACATTTTTTAACTTTTCCTCTTCCTTTGTTAATAACTCTTTTTTCTCTTTTAAAATTTTTTCAGCATCTTCTACACGTCTTCGCTTGATATCTAAGACTTGCTTCAAAGGATATATTATACTATTCATGAAAACTCATAGCCCTTATCATTTGAAAAGATTTTTTAGCAATTGATAGGTCTCTTCAAAAGAGCATTTTTCTTCCACGCCTTGTTTCAAAAACCTATTAACTTTATCAATATAATCGATGGCAAAGTCGCCTGCTTTATCAGCTCCTCGTTTATATTCACCGATTTTAATTAAGAGCTCATTTTTTTTGTAGTTAGCTAATACTTCTTTTAATTTACCCACCAATTGTAAATGATCTTTAGGAACAATCGACATAATCACCCGGCTGGCAGAAGAAAGTACATCGATGGCAGGATAGTGATATTGACGCGCCAGATCGGCAGATAAAATTAAGTGACCATCTAAAATAGAGCGCACCTCATCGGCTACGGGCTCATTCATATCATCACCTGCTACCAAAATAGTATAGAAGGCGGTAATAGAGCCTTTATCTGAGTTGCCAGCACGTTCTAATAGCTTAGGCAGCGTGGAGAAAACAGAGGGGGTGTAACCGGCACGGGCAGGTGGTTCTCCAGCAGCTAAACCCACTTCACGCAAGGCACGCGCAAAGCGAGTCACAGAGTCCATCATTAAAATTACCGACTTACCTTGATCTCTAAAGTATTCGGCGATAGCTGTTCCTACATAGGCAGCATTGAGCCGTAGCTGAGAGGCTTGATCAGAAGTGGATACGACCAACACAGAGCGCGCTAAACCTTCGGGTCCTAAATCTTTTTCGATAAAATCGCGTAGTTCACGTCCCCTCTCCCCAATGAGGCTGATTACGTTAACATCCGCACGTGCATTACGAGCAATCATACCTAGTAAGGTGGATTTACCTCCACCGGCAGCTGCAAAAATTCCTACCCTTTGTCCTAAGCCGGTAGTTAAAACTCCGTCTATTGCCCGCACTCCAACAGATAAAGGAGATTCAATTCTTTTTCTTTTAACGGGATCTGGCGGAGCTTGAAGAACTGGATAAATCTCATCTACTTCTAAAGGGCCTTTAGTTTCTACATCTAGGGGCTCTCCTAGCCCGTTCAGGACACGTCCTAAGAGATTAGGGCCTACCTTAATATGGAGAGGCATATGAGTGGGGATAACTTCTGAAGAAGGTCCTATTCCTTTCATTTCTCCTAGCGGGGAAAGAAGAACCTCCTCACGGGTAAAACCCACTACTTCTGTGCGTAATGGCTCCCCCTCACGTTTGACAAGGCAAACTTCTCCAATTTTTACGTTAGGAACAATAGCTTTGATAAGCATTCCTACTATTTCTGTGATGCGTCCATTGACGGTAGTCAACTCTAGCTCATCAATACTTCCTAAGAGTTTATCAAATTTATCATCCAAGCTCATTATTAATAGTGCTCCTTAATCTTCTCAATATGCTTAAAGTGATGGCAACAGTAGTCTTTTATTAATGATTCAAATCAACTTGCAAGCATCTTCTTGAAACTAGACTTGGACGTTCATAATTGTTTTGGTAGATTCTAGGGCTTTATTCAATACGCTACTAAAAAATTCTAGTTCTTGTTGAATAAAGCCTACTTTAATTTGTACGGCTAGCATGGCTGCAGCATTTATATTATTTTTATTTAAATGCATGTATTGAACTTCTTTAGTAATCGATTTTAATTGTGCTTGTCCATCGGTAAGGAAGCCTAAAAAGCGGTCGATGGGATTGGGAGAGATGGCTTGGGGAGCAGGGGGAACATTTTCTACCCCGGCAGCAGAAAGAGCTATCCGCAAGTTATCGTTAATATGGGTAAGCTTGTTTTTTAAAAGATTACGGTAAGCTGGTTTAATAGCCTGGCCAGGAAGAGCAAGCTGGTCTTGAATTTGAGACATGCGTGACATGACATCTTGAGCTTGGGCTACAATATCTACAGGCTGTACTTTTTTAACTTGATCCACTTTTTTATTAAGCTCGGCCACTTGCTCCATTAAGGTAGGCTTAGTATGGGTCGACTCAATTTTTTCAACAGTCATGACTTCTTTTTGCTGCTTTTGCTGTTGCTCTTGCTGTAGCATCAAAGATTCAAAGTGATCTTTATTAACAAGCCCTTCTGCTTCTGCGTTTGCATTAAGCTTCGAACTGCCTATCTTTTTTATTTCGTCTATTTTATCTAGTGTCATAATATTTAACTTCCTATCTTAATTTCATTAGATTAACTAATTATTAAGACTGTTAAGCTACTCTACTTTTATTTTTTTACTTCACCTTTTTCATGATTAAAAAAGTGTGATTTTAAATCATTTAAATCTTTTTGTGCCCATTGCAACGAAAGGAATCCCAAGTTTTTAACTGTTGGGTCATTGCTTTTATCCATAGCTTCTTGAATAAGCTTTTCCCCTTTTTTACGTTTAGGCTTCGTTAATAGGAAGCTTATACCCAAAAAAGTCTGTGCTAAATAATTCTCGGGCTCTTTTTGAACCACTTCCTCAAAAATTTTTGTAGCTTGCTTAACTTCCAATTTATTAAGAGCTATATAGCCTAGGCCAATTTGAGGGGCTGTGCTTTCAGGATTGAGGGTTTGTGCAGCTTGGAAGATACGTGAAGCACTTATCTCATCAAGCTGTTTCACTGCTATAAAGCCTGCTTCAATGAAGAGAGAAAAATCTTCTTTGAAATCCTCAACCATTTCTTTTGTCATGCTACTGCTATCCTTTTTTTCCATCGTTCCATGCTACCCGCAGATACTTAACTTTTAGGCTTAGCCTGGATCAAAGGTTATCTTGCCTTTTGCTCTTTATAAGCCTTCCTGTTTCCCACAGACTTTGATCCAGTCTTTTTTTAAGCTTATGATTTAATATTACGTGCCATTGATGAAATCGCCGTATTAGAGGCACTTACAATATCAGTAGTCATTTCTGATAACTGAGAAAGGTGATTCATCAGCATTTGCATTTCAAACATATCTCCAATACTAATAGAACTTCTATTATTTTGAATTTGCAGTAGTTTAGCTTTAGCGCTAGATACCGCATTGTTAATGATACCAATAAGCGATTGTACCTCAAATCCCGACTGGCGATTAGCTCCGCTATAGCTAGTAGGAGCTGAAGGAAATGATTGATTACTATTTGAAGACATATTTTATCCTCCTGTTAATTTAGGAGTATAAGCGTGCCAGAGATTCATACTGGAAATTTCATTTCCTGAAGATGAGCATTCATCTTCTTTCTGAATCACTTCTCACTTCATACATGTTGTTAAGCGTTCGGCTGGACCTCAATCTTCTAGAGAATTACTCCTCTATCTTCCATTTTAAAAATTGCCGCCCAGCAGAGCGCTTAATTTAGCTCACTTAGGCGAGAGCCTGGACATAACCTTTAATAAAGAGGTGTACCCGTGCAAAAGCACTCCCAATTTATCAAATTCGTCTTTATTTTCACCTTTTCTTAATAAACTTCTAATATCTTGTATTCTCTCTTCAACTTTCTTTTTATAATCTTGATGGCTATTAAAAGCTTTTAATTCTTTTTCTAGCTCAAAAGTAAACTCTTCGCCTTTTTTCTTTTTCTGCTTCTCAAGACCAAACATTTATTACCTCATTTACGCACTACTAGCATTAATAGGGGATTTCACCACCCTTAAGTTTATTATAATATGGAATAGGAAATAATTGCAAGAAAGAGAAGTATTACTTTTTTTTCGCTCTCTTTAGCGATTATACTCAATACGATACTTGACTCCCTCTTTTTCTAAGAAAACAGCGGTAGGCTTAATACTTATTATTGTCATTCCATCTAAAACATCTCCTCGCGTAAGTATGCGGCCATTAATTACCACATTGGTGTTCACATCACCTTGGTGCGAGACGCCTGTAATTTCATATCTATCGGTGATATTGATCATCGATTGCTCGGGTGCTAGCTCGGCAACAAAATTTTTAATCGTGCGTACACCTGGAATTTCTTTAATATTAACGAGGGTTTGGTTGTAATCATTCATTTTTCCAGCGGGAAGATGGCCTGAAAGAATAACCTCTCCTTCATTCATTTGAGAGGATACATCTTTAAAACCTTGGTTTTGTAAAAGCGCACTTATCGCAGAAACGGCATCTTCTTCAACGATCACGCGCTTTTCCAACAGATCAAGGTAGGGGAAATTAGAGGCAATATAATCCCACAGCTGTTCGGCTTGCTTTCTAGATTTTAGGTAGCCGGAGATGACAAAATGACCAGGGGTAGGTGAATGAATGGAAATGCCTTTCCAATTAGAGTTTTGTGAAAGTATTTGGTTAATTTCTCTCCAAACCCCTTCATCAATAATCACACCACTGTCATCAATGCTACGTAGATAGGGAAGGCCTTGGAGGTTATATAAAAGTTGTGTTTTATCTGATCCAGATAAAACGTGGCCCACAAGAAGTAGACGTCCTGTATTACGATTAAAAGAGTATTTGACATGCGGGAAAGCCGATAAGGCTTCTGTAAGGTCACGTTCAGGATTAATAACTTGTTGGGAGACCACAGGTTTACTCTTAAATAAAGTTGCTGTGCCAATTCCAATGACAACAAACAAGCCTGTAATGATAGCGATTAAAATAAAAGCTCCTAAAGCTTCATGGGGGTATACCTTGTTAGGGGGGGGGGCGATTACAGGAGGTGCTGCCGCTGGAACTTCTTCGACAGCTGCTTCAGTTTCAGCCGCAGGAGCGGGAGGCAATTCTTGAGGCTCTTCTTTTAGAGTTTTAACTATTGAAGGGAGTAAAGGAGCAATAATTGTTTGCATTTCACCTTCCCGATCGTAAACCACAAAAGAGGAGGTACCCATAAGAATTAAAGTATTGGTAGGAACAGATTCTCTACCTGTTAAAGGCTTTTCATCTACAAACGTTCCATTGCGACTCCCTAAGTCTTCTAAACTTATCGTATCTTCTTCCGTTACTGTAATTTTAGCATGTTGGCGTGAAACACTCGTATCATGGAAAACTATGTCGCAACTATTAGGATCAGTTCCAATGATGTAAGTACAAGAAGGCTGTAGGGTAAACTCGGCTCCATGATTAGGCCCTCCTACCACTTTAATCAGCCAACGGCCTGTTTCAGCTAAATCAAAGTGAATTTCAGGATAATTAGCCGTTTCTACTGGCTCTTCAAAAATAGAAATATCCTCCTCATTCTGCTGGTCTTCAGAGTGACTGGCTTCTTGGAATAGCTGTGAGGCCGGGGAATCATTCATCGTCTGTTTTTCATCTTCGTTAGAATTGTTAGGTGTATCCAAAGCACCTTGTCTTTCTGCCAAAAAGCCATTCATTGCTTCTTGCTCTCTTTCTTGTTCCGGCGGGACTCCTAAAAACTCCTCGTCACTTTCCAATTCTTGTGGAAAAGCATCCTTATCATCAGCAAGTGATAACGCGGTTTTATCTTTGTCTTCAGCTGATTGATCTTTAAAGGGCTCCTCTTCCTCTGAGAATTTTTTTTCCTGCTCAGAAGCTTTTTCTTTATTTTCCTCTAAAGGAGCGAAAAAGCCTTCTTCTTCATTAAAGGGAGTAGAAGCAAAAGCTGCAGGATCCTTCTCGGACTGCTCATCTTCTTTACTTAGTGGCTGTTCGTGCTCCCGTGCGGAGGAGGGAAGATTTTCTTCTACTTCTGCCTCTTTGGCTTCACTGAGGGGAGGCTGAGATGCAAAAAGCTGAGAAGAGTGCTCGTCCTCTAATGTAGGCAAAGCTTTATCACTCTCTGCATTTTCAGAAAGGTTTTCTAGGGCGGAATCATTTATTTCTTCATGCCCGTTAAGAAGAGTCTTTTTTTCTTCATCGATCCATTGAGTGTCGCCTTCTGCATAAAAACGATAAAGCCCCTCTCCTATTTGAACCCTATCTCCATGGTGTAGTAGCCAGGACTCTTGGACAGGTTGCTCGTTAACATACACGGGATGGGTAAGGCTTAAAGCTTGAATTACAATCCCTTCGGGAGTTTGGCGACAGAGTAGATGTTTACGTGAAGCAGAAGGATCTTCAATAAGCAGCTGGCAAGCGTCTGGATCACGACCTATTACCCATTCGTTTCCTTCATCTAAGGAGAGTACAAGACCTTTTTGAACACCCTCTTCTGCAACTAATTTAGCGACCATATGTTAACCGTTGTTATATCTTATCTTCGTATTGAGAATTATTTTTAATGGTGAAGCGCTTGTTCGCGCCAGAATAGAGCTACATTGTAAAAATCTTGAAGAAATTCATTAAAGCTCTTATAATCAAGATTATAATCAATTATACGCGATAGCGTCAATCGATTTCCATCCTCTGTTAGGCCTAATACACAATTTCTAGTTGTTTGTCCGAACAAGTTTGCATCCATTATTTCAGCCAAAAAGGCTTCAGGATTTTCTTTAGGGCACTCACATAAAATGCATTGCAAAGAGAAGCCTTCGGCTAGTGTCCCTAGCTTAATAGAAACTTCTTCCTCGATAGGCAGACTAAAAATCCCTGGTGCTTCTTCTTGAAGTAAATCTTCATTAAGACCTAGATCTTTTGAAAGCTGACTACAGAATTGTTTGAGATCGACCATATGGATCCCTACCTTTTTAAATCATCTCTGATATTTTATGTACCAAAAATAATGCCAAAAATAAAGATTAAAAATAAATGACGACCTTTAATTTTGTGATGAGTTCCTTACAAGCAATAATCTACGTAAAACCTTAGATTACGTAAAACCTTTAAAACGAGGGAGACCATTTGCTTTCATCAAAGGTGAAACCAAAAAATTTAACTTTTCAGCGTTTCTTTTGTGTAAGCAAAATAAAGAGATAATAAAAATTAAGCTAGGTTTTTTTATGCTTTAGATAAGGATTTATTAGATGAGGGGTAGAGAATAGAGCGTTACTTGTCTTCTATAAAATGAGCAATTATCCTTCCAAATTCCTTAAGAGGCATAAGTTGCCCTCAATAACTTTTGGTTAAATGGTAAGCTGCTCTTCTCTCATCCGCTTGATTATTCGTAACTTAGTTTTTGATATCGATAGACTTCTTTGACAAGCTAGACAGGGAAAGGTTTATAATGCTTTTAAATGCATTTTTACTTTTTACCCCTCTCAAAAAATAAGAAGTTAAACATCTTTTGATAAGAAAATTGGATGTTTTTTAATGAACTTCTTATTACCTTAGAGGATGCTTTTACTCAATTTTAAAAGCTCTAGCTTGTAAATTTTTTATGGCTTATTGGATCATTAATTTTTTTCTTAACCTTCTGAGAAAACAATTTACTCGTTTGTTTAAGTAGGATAAGGCGTAAAACTACTAGTTAATCTAGGTCATCTCTTCAAACCCTTTAATTATAAAAGGCTGGCATGAACCCGAAAGAATTTCAAGCATTACTTGATCAAAAGATATTTACTTCGTCCGAAAAAGATAAAGCATGGACATTGTACAAGAAAGAGAGCCCACAAAAAGCTCTTGCCTTCTTAAAAACGATTGAAAATAAATTTGGCTCTATAAGAAGAAGTTTGCTGTTACAGCCTTTACCGGTTCCTTATAAAGTTTGGGGGGAGAATTATATTGAAGCAGAGACGATAGCTCAGATGGATAAAGCTGCTCGTCTACCTGTAGCGCTAGCAGGGGCCTTGATGCCTGATGCGCATCTAGGGTATGGCCTTCCTATCGGGGGAGTCTTGGCTACAGAAAATTCTGTTATTCCCTATGCTGTAGGGGTCGATATTGCTTGCAGGATGAAGCTGACCATTTACCCTCTCCCAGCCCATGTTTTAGAAAATCCTACGAGCGTTGAGTATAAAAACCTTTATTCAGCTCTGCTAAATAATACTGTATTTGGTGCAGGCGCTGCCGGCATCCACAAGGGTAAAATCGACCATCCAATATTAGAAAAATCCCATTGGGAACTTTCCCCATTGACACGTTCTTTAAGGCAAACGGCTATTTACCAAATTGGTACGAGCGGGGGAGGAAATCATTTCGTGGAATGGGGTGAGCTAAAAATTTTTGAGACAGAAAATCCTTTTAAGCTTGCGGCGGGAACTTACCTGGCGTTGCTCTCACACAGTGGTTCAAGAGGAGTGGGTTTTAAAATAGCTGATTATTATACTAAGATGGCCATGGCCCAGCTAAGAGAATTGGACCATTCTGTTAAGCATTTAGCTTGGCTACCTCTAGATCATGATCTAGGTAGAGAGTATTGGGAGGCGATGCAGCTGGCAGGGCAATTTGCTTCTGCCAATCACCATGTTATTCACCAAAGAATAGCAGAGGCAGTAGGAATAGCTCCCATTGCTACGGTGGAAAATCACCATAATTTCGCTTGGCGGGAAAAGATTCATGTGCAGGGAAAGGAAAAAGAGGCTATCGTTCATCGTAAAGGCTCAACCCCTAGTGGAAAAGGTGTTTTAGGCATTATTCCAGGAACGATGGCTGATGCCGGCTATGTGGTTGTAGGTAAGGGTAATCTAGATTCATTAAGCTCTGCTTCGCATGGCAGCGGCCGCCAAATGGCGCGCACTAAAGCAAAAAAAACGATTTCTTTAGAGCAACATCTCAATTCTTTATTAAAGCAGGGTATAGATTTAATAGGCGGGGGATTAGACGAATCACCTCAGGCTTATAAACCTATCGAGGCAGTCATGAAAGAGCAGAAAGATTTAGTTGATGTAATAGGAAAATTCCAGCCAAAAATTGTACGCATGGCCGCTGAAGGTAGCTTAAGCTCACTATCTTCATTGCCTCAAGGAATTGTAAAAGGCGAGTAATGGTAAAGATCTATAAAATCTTTAAGTAAAGCCAAAAAGTTTACCTTAAAAAATAAATAATTTTCTTAAAAAATGAGTTTTTGTATAAGGGGAATTTTAGAGAAAAATTTACCATTTAAGGATCTATACATGGAAGCTCCTCTTCAATCAAAACCTTTTTACGTGACACCTGAGGGAAAAGAATTTAGCCTGCCCCACGTAAAGCTTAATACTAAAAAAGACAAAAAATGGGCTTACAAGCCTCATGCTGATTATCGTTTTGGCGATTCGCATTTATTTTATGCCTGTCGATCCAATCAAAAAGAAGCCACTTTATTTTTCCTAAAAAAGATGACGAATTGGGTTTTGTCTAGTCCTCCCGTCAATATAGACAATGAGTCCATTATTCACCTAGCTTGTCACAATGGAGATGTAGACATCTTGCGTAGCATGCTTGAGCATTGCCGCGGATCACCGGGAATAAACAAAAAAAATGCTATGGGAAGAACTCCTTTAGCCATCTTAGTAGAAAAAGCTAATCGTTTAGGAGTTATGACTTTGCTTGTGCATGCCATTCGTACCTGGAAGTTTGATCCTACGGAAACGTATGATCCTTTATCAATAGCGATTAATATAGGTAGAGATGACATTGCGGGGCTTTTTATCGCCTATGAAAAAAAGTGGCAACATAAATCTTTTAAATGGCATTTAATAGAGCAGCCAAACTTACAAAAATTATGGGATCATCCAGACACAGATCGCTGGGCATGTCTATTTAATAGTCTTACTTCGATGATGACACGTATTCAAACTGTAATAGGAATGAATGACATTAAAGGCATAAAAGCTGTTATATCGCTTGATTATGATTTTAAATACGCCGGGTCCGTTCCTTATCTTTTAAAAAGAGCTCTCGATTATAAAGATTCATCTATGCTCCGCGTTCTAATTGAGCTGGGATTAGAAAAAGCTAAATTTAAGAAAGAAACTTTTATGCTTCATGCTGCTGCTAACTGGTGTGATTATGAGCTAATTCAGCACATTAGCCAAAAATATGCAGAGAAGGGAGATCTACAGAAAGTTTTACAGACATATGATAGTAGGGGAGAGACACCTTTATATAAACTATGCAACGAACTGGCTAAAGAAGTTAGTTTATCCGCAGCTGCAGAAGAGACTCTTAAATTTTTTTTAGATAATGGAAGCTTTATATGCTCAGCCTCTACAACAGATTCGCTGCCCAAAGTTGTTTTAGAAGGTAAAAATTATGATTTAAGAAGATTCTTTAGAAAAAATGCTGGCAAAGATAAAGATGAGTTTTCAAAAATTTCTTCGGATGATCTTTATAAGATTAAAAGAGAAGAAATTTTAAAGATGGATTCTGTTGCCCACATAGAGAAAGAAGAGATTACTCAACTGCTTAAGGAAGCTTTAAAATTAAAAGACCAGGACTTTGTAAGCCATCTAGTTTCAATAGGAGCAAAACCTGACCAAGAATGTTTCCTCATCGCTATTGATCATCAGCTTTTTTCAGTGGCTGATGCGCTTTTAAATAATCGATACAGGGTTGTTCCTTTACCTGGTAGCCTCCCTAAGTTAGGCAGGGAGGGAAACTTTTTCATTAAGCACTGGTTAGAAAAGATAGTGGATGCTAGCCTGCGATTAAAAGAAGCTGAGTTTCAAGAGCTGGGGATTGAAGAAGCAATTAAAGAGGCTTCTTCAGTGCTCACTATTCCTCAAAAAATTATATATGCCGTGCGCTATCAATCCTCTTCAGTGCTAGCCAATCTATTAAAAACTTCTCCTCGTGCACTTACCTCCCTTTCATCTTTACAAGTACAAGAAGTATGGAGCGTTGCCTGTAGCCGCTCAGTAGAGATGGTTCAAGTTTTAATAAAAGAAGGATTTAATCTTACATTAAAGGATCAAGAAGATAATAGTGGCTTACATCTGGCTGCTAAAGCTCTTAATGTTGAGGTTTTAAAGTATTTTATCCAACAACAAATGGATGTCAATGCTCTTAATAAAAGCGGCCTGACCCCCTTACAGCTGGTACAAGGAAAAGATTGTGATATAGATGAAATTGTTTCTTGTACTCAAGTGCTTCTGCAAGCAGAAGCACAAGGCCTTTCATCAAAGCAGTTTAAACTAATCTGGAATAAAGCTAAAAGTTTAAAAGATAAAGCCTATCTCCTTGACTTATTTCAAAAGATGCCCAACAGGGTGATTAGGTATTGTTTTAAATCGGGTGGTTGTGACACCCTTCATTGGCTTTTATCGAGGAGTAAGGCCCCTATCACCTTTACAGCTGAGGAAACTGATCAATTATTAAAATTTGCTTATTTCAATGCCGATTGCTTGCGAATTATCCATGAGCAAGAATGGGTGGACTTGAATAGGATGGATGCTTTAAAAAATACAATCTTTCATAAGGCTGCTGAGCGCCAAGCTTTAAAGGTAATGAAGTATTTATCCTCTCGGAGAATAAGTAATATTAATGTAATAAATGCTAACCAACTAGCAGCAATAGACATCTTAGTTAAAGGAGAAGCTACATCTAAGCTATGCGACACTATTCTTCATTTGATTGAACAGGGAGCAATCGTACAAAAATCGGCGACTATACAAGCAATATGGAAAAGTTTTATCTTAAAACACCCTTCCCAGCTTTACAAATTATGTGAGAGAAAAATCTTGGCACCTCTTACCGAAGAGGGGCATACTCCTATTCACTTTGCTACGCAATATGCAGGAACTGAAATTCTTCGCGAGCTTATCGGTTATCAATGTTGGCCTGTTGATCATCCAGATGAGTATGGCAACACGGCGCTAGATTTAATATTTCTTCAAAATTGGTTCCGAATAGAACAGGATACTTTTGAAAAGATTTTTCTTTTACTCAAAGCGGGTGCCGCCGTAAAGCAGGCAAAATCTCACGGTGGATGGCCTCTTCTTGCTATTTTTGATAAATTATGGACCGATAGTTTTAATGAGACTAACGCAAGGTGCTCGTGGCAAAATAATTGGGCCGCAAATGTAAATAGTTCTTCTAGCTTGCAAGATGGCTTACGAAGCTTTTGGGAAGATAAAAAAGAAATGATTGACACATTCATTAGGTTTTATGCAAGTAATAAGGGAAATATTCAAGCTCTTCTGCATTATATGGATAACCAACATTGGGAAGAAAATGTGTGGTATTGTATTTCTGGAGGATATACAAAGCAAAATGTACCTTATGTAGGCACAGTGGAAAAATTTCTTCCTTCTATGGTGAGCATGACCCATCGTAAACATTCTATTAAACATACCTTACCCAAAATTTACAAGGACTTAAAGAAGATGGCCTAAAGCTTAGAAAAGGATATAGAGGGCTCTATATCCTTTTCTCTAATGATCTCTTTATCAGCCCTTTATAGGAAAACATTAACGGCTAGAGAAGCAGAAAGCTGACAGTCTCTTAAGTCCTTTACCTTTCCTAAGGGTAAAAAAACTATAAAAGCTTGAACAGCTATAGTACTACCTCGTTAAGTAAATTTCTGATATTAATGTAGGTAAGGTTTGTTAATTAAGGAGGGAACAATGGATCTAGAGCAACTAAATTCCATTCGCGAGCAACTTAATGAATGGATTAATGTTTTTAAAGCCAACTTAGGAAGATCGGAAAGAGTCCACTGGTGCAGATTATACATTTCAGGACTAATATTAGATGGAGAAAGAAAATCTATCGAACCCATGGCAAAAAGACTTCCTGGAGGAAATGAACAAGCCATTCAACAATTTGTCAATCAAAGCCCTTGGGACCATGCAGCGATGCAACAACAACTGGCACAGCATATGGCTCAAAGCATGGGGGTTAAAAAAGGAGTACTTGTTTTAGACGACACTTCTCTACCCAAAAAGGGAAAATTCTCAGTAGGGGTAGCCAGGCAGTATTGTGGAGCTTTAGGAAAAATTGCCAATTGTCAATCAATCGTCACATGGCATTACTGTGAAAAAGGTAAAGAGCATTTTCCTATCCTAGGCGAATTATTCCTCCCCCAATCTT
>NZ_JRXI01000216.1:0-1773 GCF_000813645.1 Neochlamydia sp. TUME1
ATCTAGCTTATTTGGCCTTATAGTAAAACTTGCAAGAGATTAAGATCATTATAATAATTTTTAATAATTATAATGCAGCGTAGTTTGAGAAAAAAGCTTCTAAAAATTTGCCTCAGGGCAAAAAATGCTTTAAATCATCTGCACGACAGCGATCTTTGTAGATGGGAGTATACATAGAACAGTTAAGCCTAGAACACAGGCTGCTGGAGAGGAGGCTTGAACCATAAGGTTTTTTCCAAGAGGATTTGTGGGAAAGCTATAAAAATTTTTAATTAAATAGCTTTCCTTGGAATTTACTTAGAAGAAAAAGAAAATAATATTTAAAATTTTGAGCTTATCTTAAAAAGTTTAGCTTTATTTTAAATATACTAAAAAGAATCATTTATTTTCTCTAATCCTATCCCTAAACTTTCGGGCCAAGAATATTTATACCCTTTTCCCGACCAATAATTGTCATCCAATCCATTTAAGTGTTTATGACCACCGCTCCATCCAAGCGGCTCTCGATAGGCTATTTCATATTGCTTTCGAGTATAGTAATAAAATACTTTATAATATCCATCCGTATAATCAAAGGTATACCAGGGGCTATCACACTCGCGCCAACGCCATGGTATATCAGTACGTCGAGGTTTTATCTTGATAGGAAGTAATCTTAAGAAAAGAAGTAATCTTGTAAAGCAATTACGGATCTTTGCCATTCTATCACTATTTCTATAAAGCATATCAATAGGATAAACAATAGCTTTACCACATTCCCTCTCGGTTTCGTCGAAATGAGGATTTTTTTTTCACTAACTCCAAAACTTTGCCTGCTAATGCATCTATAGGCAAGGTACCCTCGTAACCTAAAACAGTGATATAGCGAGTTCCCCAAAAAGAAACATGGACTTTCGCCTTACAAGCTAAGGGTTTTAACTCGGTAAATGAAGATACACTTTCTAAAATTTTTTTAATACCCATGCAATATGCCCATCTTTATTCCAAAGGTCTAAACATTATTCTTATAATTTCATTAATAATATCAAAATCTTGTTTGTTAAGAAAAGCTCTTTTTCCAACTATTAGGTGATGAAATAAATTTTGCTGGTTTCTTAGCTCTTTATATTTTCTTTTGGAATTTAATTTTATATAATCGCAAGGAGTTTCCAGCAACAAGGAACTTACTAAGGGTTCACAAAGGCTTTTTATCGCAGCTTTTAGCGCTTTATGAGAAATTTCCTCAATAAGAGGGATGATTCCCGCTAAAGGGCTAAAGAGAAAATTCGTTCCCCCATACAATGAAATATTCATGCTGGCTAATTTGTTTTTAGCCCACATGATGCAGTTATAAGAAGTCTCTTTTAATTTCCATCCATTACCTTCATAATCATATACGATTTCCAGCCTATTAAAATTTTCTTCTCTTTCTATTTTTTCCTTTTCAATGCAGGCTGCTTGAAAGGATGTAAATTTTTTTATAGTATGGGAGTTTTCTTTTCCTCTAATATTAAATTTAAGTGGGTTTTTTATTCCTTTATCCTTGTTATCATTCTGTTTTTTAATTTCTTTGTTGACCTCGTTTAACATGGCTTCTACGAACCTATCCCGATAATATTGAAAAATTTAAATTTGTGGTGTATACTCTTCTTTTTTAAGAAAGAGAAGACGTATGCCAGGAAGATTTGAAGGACTTACAGATACTCAATGGAGAATCTTACAACCGCTTTTGCCGCAGAATCCTCCAAAAAATTTAAAGGGAAAGCCGCATACTCCCTGGAGAAAGATTTGTGA
>NZ_JRXI01000217.1:0-10124 GCF_000813645.1 Neochlamydia sp. TUME1
AGCAGATTATCGGGATAAGCACATGGTTTTATAAATTTCGAAAATTTTAGAATAAATATAATAGATTCTTTTTCTTAAAATAAAGTTTTACCACCCAAACCTCCGAAGAACCAAAAAGTTTAGCTTTATTTTAAATATATTAAAAAGAATCATTTATTTTCTCTAATCCTATCCCTAAACTTTCGGGCCAAGAATATTTATACCCTTTTCCCGACCAATAATCATCATCCAATCCATTTAATTCTTTAGGGCCCTCGCTCCATCCAAGCGGCTCTCGATAGGCTATTTCATATTGCTTTTGAGTATAGTAGTAAAATACTTTATAATATCCATCCGTATAATCAAAAGTTTCCCAGGGGCTATCGCACTCGCGCCAACGCCATGGTATATCAGTGCGTCGAGGTTTTATCTTGATAGGAAGTAATCTTAAGAAAAGAAGTAATCTTGTAAAGCAATTACGGATCTTTGCCTTTTTATCACTATTTCTATAAAGCATATCAATAGGATAAACAATAGCTTTACCATATTCTCTTTCTGTTTCATCAAAATGAGGATTTTTTTTCACTAACTCCAAAACTTTACCTGCTAATGCATCTATAGGCAAGGTACCCTCGTAACCTAAAACAGTGATATAGCGAGTTCCCCAAAAAGAAACATGGACTTTCGCCTTACAGGCTAGGGGTTTTAATTCGGCAAATGAAGATACACTCTCTAAAATTTTTTTAATACCCATGCAATATGCTCATCTTTATTCCAAAGGTCTAAACATTATTCTTATAATTTCATTAACAATATCAAAATCTTGTTTGTTAAGAAAAGCTCTTTTTTCAACTATTAGGTGATGAAATAAATTTTGCTGGTTTCTTAGCTCTTTATATCTACTTTTGGAATTTAATTTTATATAATCGCAAGGGGTTTCCAGCAACAAGGAACTTACTAAGGGTTCACAAAGGCTTTTTATCGCAGCTTTTAGCGCTTTATGAGAAATTATTCTCAATAAGAAGAACAATTTCTGTTAAGGGGCTAAATGAGGGCTTTTCTATTGGTTTTAAATGAATTAACAAATAAAGTAGAAATTTAAGCTAAATAAAAATAAAGGCATATTATTATGAAAATAAGCCAATTACCTCGTGCATACGTTTCAATAAATAAGATAGCTGATTATCTACCTATTCTTAGCACGGTCACAAATCTCTTGGTTATCTTTCAAAAATGTATCATCTTACCTTTTATCAACGAAGAGAAAATATTGAAAAGCGATTATTACTCTTATCTAGATCAAAAAAGTTTTAAGCGCGCTCTGCTCTTGTTGATTCCAGGATTAGGAAATGTAATCATAGGAATTTGCGACCTGGCTCAGCGGATATTAAAAAGTAAAGACTTCTTGCTAAAAGCTCTCCAAAAAAACAGCTTGGTCCTTAAGTTTGCCAGTGAAAGGTTAAAGAACGATAAAGACTTTATATTAACCGCAGTTAATAAAAATCCTTACGTACTTCAATTTGTCAGCAAAACACTTAAAAACGATCCAGAAGTCGTGTGGGCAGCTACTCTACAAGATCCTCGGTCATTAAGATTTGCTAGCAAAAAACTTAAGGATGATAAAGATTTTATACTTGCCGCCGTCCAGCAAAATGGCTTGGTGCTCGAGCATGCTAGTGAAAAACTTAAGAGTGATACCGAGGTAGTACTGGCTGCCCTCAAGCAGGATCTTTGGGCGCTTAAGGATGCCAGCCAAGAGTTTAAAAATAATAAGCAAGCCATGCTTGCTGCTGTTCAGTGCAATCCTTGGGCGCTCAAATTCGCTAGCCCTCAGCTGCAGAATGATAAAGATTTAGTGCTTACAGCGGTGGAAAAAAGCGGAGAGGCCTTCCAGTATGCTAGCGAAGAGCTTAAAAATGATAAAGACTTCATATTTAACGCTTCTCAGAAAAGCTACTCTATGCTAAAGCATAGCAGTGAAGCGCTTAGAAAAGATAAAGACTTTGTGCTTGCGCTCGTTCAGCAAAACAGCTGGGCCATTCATGATATTACCAAGGAGCTTAAAGAAGATAAAGATGTCATGCTTGCTGCCGTTAGACAAAATGGGTATCTGCTTCTCTATACAGGAACAAAGCTTGAAGATGATAAAGAATTAGGAATTGCCGCTGTTAGCCAAAATGGCTTAGTTCTCCAGTGCGCTAGCATAAAGCTCCGGAACGATAAGGAGGTGGTACTTGCGGCTGTTAGTCAGAATGGCTTGGCCCTACAATATGCCAGCATAGAGCTCCAGAACGACAAGGAGGTCGTACTTGCTGCTATTAGTCAAAATGGCTTGGCCCTACAATATGCCAGCATAGAGCTCCAGAACGACAAGGAGGTCGTACTTGCCGCTGTTAGTCAGAATGGTTTTGCCCTTAAGTTTGCAAGTGAAGAGCTCCAGGAGGATAAGGAGGTCGTAGTTGCTGCCGTTAAGCAAAATGGCTTGGTGTTTAATCATGTTAGCCCGTACCTTAGAAGTGATATGGAGGTTGGGATAACAGCTATGCTTCAAAATAAAGAAGCCCTAAAGGGTGAAGAAGGCAGGAAAATTGCATGAAGATTTTATTTACCATTGCTATAATATGTAATAGATAGCAATCTAAGAGAGGCAGTTTCTTTCCCAAAACTATTATCTACTTAAAAAAATAGATATGGCTTACTTAAATCTCGTTAAGCGTGCCTTAAGAATAGAGCTTAAGTCTTTTGCGTCTATACTTGTTTAAGAGATTCTCTCCCCTAATGTGTGGAGTTTATAAATCAATGTTATGTTTGGTAAGGAGTTCTTTTAGCTTGGGAACCAAATTGCGTTTACGTTGATGTTCCTTAAGAAGCTGCCGGATATTTTTGGTCCATTGAGCTATAGATTGTGCTTGTGTAGCAGCAAGATAAGCTTTATCCAACCATCCTGCTGCTCGGTCGTAATAAGATGCCCCGTGCTGAATGGCCTCTGTGGCAAGTTTTTGACAGTTTTCTAAAGCCCATTCAGGCCGCTGGGTTAAAGCTTCCTCAATAAGAAACTCCGGCATCGTTCTAAATTTTTCTGCGATCTTAATAGCTTCATCAATCATTTTCTCATATAAAAGAATTTTAATTGGCTCCTCATGATTGTAGGCCCTGTCAATTTGAACAAATTTTAAAATGCCTGGTTTGATGATATCCCATTGGCTTTGGGCCCCCTTTTGTAAAGCTTTATAGTCTTCCAAAGAAGAGGCCATAGTAAGCAAATCTACTCCAGCTTTTATACCTATCTGGATTTGACCTGCTTCAAAAGCTAGATCTCTTGTCCACCTTAATAAATCTCTTGCTAGCCAACCTTCTTCACGGGAACTTTTATAGCAAAGAGCTGTTTTTAAAGCCAATTGGAGCTCTTTACATTCATAAAACTGTTGGGAGAGCTTTAAAAGTGTATTAGGGTCTCGAATATGGCTGTTAATGAATCTTTCTGCTTCGATATATCTTTTGAGCTCAATGAGCAATTTTGCATATTCTTCATCCATGCCAGCTAGATGAGCTAAAAGTAGACAGGTATCAAGCTTTTTTTGTCGTTTTAAAACACGAAAAGCAACCCTCGCAATTTTTTTGCTGACCTCTTCGTCTAGCTCAGTAGCAAAATCTGTCTGATTAGTAAGCGCTGCTTTCAGTAGGGGATAGTCCCAGCCAGCCTTCATCAATTCAAGAGTAGCATTAAAAGCGCCATCCGATTCTTCATTCCAATCATAAAAAAGTTCAGTCCAGACTGTTTTTTCTTTCGAAGAAAAATGACTGATAAGAATGGCTTCCATCCAAAGCGACGCTAAAGCATCTAAAATCTCTTCGTAAAGATCATCTCCGCCAAAGTCGATAAAGGTTTCATTTCTTTCTATTAACGGCTTGGTGATCGCCTTTAGAATAGCAAAAGCATTAACTCCATCTTCAGCTTCTAAGAAAGGAATAACTTGTCTCATTAGTTCTTCAATTCTTAAAGCTATCTCACTTAAACCCTCTCCTTCATCGTCCCAAAAATCATAATCCTGATAAAGAAGATCTTCCATTTCCCTAGCAATGGCTTGAGTATCCAGAAGAGATGTTGGTTCTCCGGTTGCTACAGGGCGGATAAGGAAAATTTGAATGTCCTTCACCAGATAAGGATGCTGCTCGATCAACCTTAACAATAAAGATCTAAGCGTGCTCAGATCTAAGGTTCTTAGTATTTCTTCTAAAGGCGGGCCGAAGGATTCAATACCTTGACGAGCAATTTTAAGTAAGACAGCTACAAGGTGTTTGCAAGGATAGAAATCAGAAGGGCAGGAACAGTAGCCATTTTGCCATTGTTGATTTTTTAGAGAAACTTTTACTTGGTAAGGCTCGGGTAAGCTACCTTGAACTGTAGCATATAAAGTATCCGCGACTATTGTTAAAAAAGTAACTTTTTCAATGTAATTTTCACCCTTAAGGAAGGTGTTTGGAAAACACCATTCTTTAATCATAGCTTCATTAAAATAAAAAGGATTTTTTATCATAATTTTTGACTGTGTTATCAAAATTTCAATCAAATTAAGTGCATATTCTACTGTTTTAAAGCCTTTTATTCCAAGCATTTATCGGCCTAAGCAAAAATAATGGATGAGTATCTTCTTTAAGTTCTCGCTGTGTTAAATCCAATTTTAAAAAAAATTGAACAATCCTCTAGGCGTTCATCAATAATCTTTTGGCTTTTCTTGTCGCTCATCATATTTTCAGGCAGAAAAGGAATATCTTCTGGCCACTGATTAGGAAGCTCATTCTAAGGAACCTTTTGGTTCTTCAGCGTGTATCATTTCTTCTTCTCTGAGTAAAAGTGTCTTTGCTTTTTTGGACCATCGAAGCCGCTGAAATTTTCTCCGCAACTTGATGGCAGGTTTAGCCAATTATTGCCTAAATCCCAATAAATCTAGGCTATTCTTTTCCGACAAATAAAAACAAGAATTAAGGCTTTTAATATATGCTTGAGGTGTTTTTATATTAAGCAGGCGTTATTTTAAAAGCCATCAAAGTTTCTTTGTATTTATTTCTTCTTTTCTTCCTCTTCGCTTGTTTTTTTTCTTTTTCTGGCAAGGCTTCTTCTCCTCTCACATCTCGAATTTGAGGCGTTGGAGGCAACTCGGCTTCCGATAAACTTGGAGACGATGTAGAAGTAGCGTCAGATGGAGTAGAGCTAGTAGCCGTTGTCGTGATAGAAGTTGTATATTGTCCGAAAAGGCTCCCTGCTATTCCTCTAGCTTCTTCTTGTTGTCGTCCTTTATAATTGCTAGTACGAAAAATACCTTGGTTAATCCTTTCTAAGACTTTTCCAATATATCTTCTGAATTCCACGACTGCTGAACTTATGTTTTCTTTTCCTTTTATAATCTTGTTTAATAGCTGGATTGCAAAAAGCCTCCCGTCCTTTTCTATTTCGTCATCAATTCTATTAATCACTGCTTTCACATAATCGACTGTATTAAGGCGCTGATAAAGCTTGTTATCTTTATATTCATATTGCATCCGATTTTCAGAAGAGATCACAGTAAAACGAGGAATAATGGAAATATGAGCGCCTTCGCACTCTTTTTCAACTTTGCAATTTTTTGAAAAAAAATAATGGAGTGCTTTAATGCTAGTAGCATCTCTTTCAACAATGTTTGGGTCTGTCAAAAAATCTGTGTAAATAAATAATAACCGTGATTTCTCACCACATTTCAGAATAATAGAATTTTTGGTAAGGAGGCCCTAAGCATCTAAGAATAATTCTATGACGTTCTTTCAGATTGGTAATTTGCAATTTTTTACGGTCAATAAAGACCATATGGAGGCCTAGGAAACAGAAAAACACCCAGCGTGTGGTTGGCTTTTGCGTAGGTTTCTTAAGCTGATTTAAGAAGTTCTCACCATTTTCTCGCAATTTTTCTCTAATTTTATATTCAAGCGCAGAATAGACTAAAAGGCATAGAGTCATTACCATTAAAAGGGCTTCAATTCTTTCTGGCTTTTTTAGAAAGAAAGAAGAGACTAGGAAGTCAGGGCTTTTCAAAAACCTAAATCCTCTTTCTACACTTTGCTGTGCCTTATATGTTTTCAATAACTCTTGAGCAGGAAAAGAAGTTACGTCCATGTCATTAGTCGCTAAGATGAAAAACCCTTTGCTCCTCTCTAAATCTGCTTTGTTAAGCAACGAGCAGGCTACTGTACCTTCTAGGTGATAGCTAAGTATAGAAGGTGCTTGCCCAGCTTTTGGTCGACCAGATGTAGTATGTTTTTGAGTTGCTATAACTTGAGGTTCTATAATTTGTATATATTTAAGCTTTTTTGCAAACTTATCTAATTGGCGCTTAGCATCATTGGGGCATGAAAACTCTTGCTTTATAAACTTAAAGAAAGCTTTGGATTCTTTCTCACTGCCCTTAAGATAATGCTTGGCTAAAGTGCGGCATTCTCTTTGATAGGCCGCTTGGCTAAAGATAACTACCCATCTTTGTTCAACACCGGCATAGCAAGAGGTACTTTCAAAAGCTCGATAGCCTTCTGTTATTTCTACCGTCTTGTCGTAAGGCACTTCAAATATGAGCTCTTTAGCCTCTTTGATTTGCATGGGCACACGCGTGACAAATAAGCTTTGTTCTTCTTTAAGAACTTGTAAGGTAGCTGGCGTATAAAGAGCACTGTCTCCTACTATATAACGATTCTCTACCGCTTGCCGAAAGCTTTTAAGATGTTCGCCAACAATTTGCGTAAAGGCGGCCTTATCACTGCTATTGCCATCAGCCGCTTGCATGTATAAAGGAATATTGCCTTCATTGGAGGTGATAAGCTGCAAGACGGCTTGATTTAAATCAGGCCTATGGTCTCTACTGTAGCCTTGCACTAGGCGAATGCATGCTTCTCCTTGTTCTAATAGGCTCTCATAGTTTCCATCTACGTGAAAGCTTGTGGCATCCAAATGTAAACTTTTTACTTGGATACCAAGCACTTTGATCGTATGCAGAGCTATTTTAGTAAAAAGCTCGGTCACTCCCAATTCAAATAACTTATCCAGCGCTCTGCCTAAAACATTATCATCAATCTGCTCGGGAATGACTGGCGTACCTAGCAAATGATCGATGGGCTTGTCTTCAAAGTACTCAGAATACATGTAAAGCGTCCGGCTTACAAATCCCAATCCATTCAAGATCATGCATTTAACCGCTTGCCCATAGGTTAAATGCTTATTCTTCGCCTGGTTACCTACTGCTTGGTCAATAAGGTCAACTAACCCTATCTCCTCACACATTCCAGCTACCAATCCTAAATGATCGACGTTTTGCGTATCTATCTGCATAACTTTTAGTCGTTTAGTTTAATCCCTTAAAGAAAACATCTTACTCGATTAACCTTCAAAATTCCTAATTATTTTTTTTGCTGAGGAATGTAAGATAATAAGGAAAGTAGACTTTTATTATACTTTCAAAAGCAAACCAAGCTGCGAACGAAGCGAAGCGGAGTTTGCAGCTGCTAATCATTTATACAAATGGAGACAGACAATATGTCAATTCCTGAAAAATTTGATCTACAATCTGAGCTTGCTAAATGTAAAACTGTTGACGATCTGACAGGGAAAAATGGCCTCGTTCAGCGCCTAATTGGCAACATGTTGGAGCAAATGCTTCAAAAAGAAATGGATGAGCACCTGGGTTATGAAAAGCATTCATCCAAAGGACACCTATCAGGCAATAGCCGCAATGGCCATGCCAAGAAAACAGTTAAAAGCAATTATGGTGCTATTAGTTTACAAGTACCTAGAGATCGTAAAGCAGATTTTGAACCCATAGTAATAAAAAAACACCAAAGAAATATTAGCTCGTTCGATGGATCCTGTTGTAGTGGAAGCACGCGAGAAGCAGAAGAAGCAGATTGCCCTTCTTCTCTTTGAGATTGCTGTTCCTCTATTTGAGATGTTTCACTTTTACGCTTTTTAGCTAGGCTTAATAAGCGGCTTTGTTGGGCAGATTGATTCAAATTCGCCTGTTGGATGCGTTCTAATTGAGAAGCAGAAGGAGGCAAAGAGGTGGATTGTCCTTCCTCTCTCTGAGGTTGCTGTTCTTCTGTTTGAGAGGTTTCAGTTGTACGTGTTTTAAAGGCAGAAACAACTGGCATATTTTCAAGAGGTGGAGAGGGGGGAGTTGATCCTGCGCCTTGCATAAATTTTTTCCTTTGTGACATTAATAGAGTGGATGATAAATTGAACATATTACTAAATAAAAAAATGTAAATTAAAAAGGAGGGTTTATAATGATTAGTAATATTTTTGATAATTATTTAAGCAAAGTAGATAAATTTACCCAAAAATCGTTTAATCAGCTAATTGAAAACAATTTTAGCAAAAATCTAAATTATATTATCGCAGTAGTAGAAGATGCAAAAAATCAGGTATCTTTATATGATGGTTGCACATTTGCAAAAATACAACTAGAATTAGGAGCCGAAGCGAAATACAATCCTGAAACCGCCGAAAAAATGGCTAAGATCTATTATTATTGCGTTAACCAATATTGTGGCACTAATCAAACACAGCTATATTATCCTAATTATGTAGGCCGCCAAGAAGATCTAAAAGAAATAGCTTGTAAGGCTTATATTTTTGCTAGTGATTCTTCTTTAAATCCCTCGAAAAGAGCTGAATATCAATTTGACTTAGGTCATTGCTTTTATCAGGGAAAGGGAACGGAACAAAATTTTGCTCAAGCTTTTAATTGCTATCAAAAAGCGGGGTTAGAAGGAAACTATCCTCCAGCGTTATTTATGGTGGGGCATTGTCTCGAAAGAGGCGAAGGTGTTCCCAAAGATGAAGAAACCGCGCTTCAATGGTATTTAAAAGCTGCAAGCTATTTAGACGATGTAGACATCTTACGCCATGTTGCTCAGAAGTTTGAAGAAAAAGGACAGATAGAAATAGCCCATCTTTTATATCAAAAAGCTGCTCAAAATCACGATTCTGTAGCAATTGATTATTTGATAAAATTTTATGAGCAAAAAGGAGAGGAACAGTATCAAGAAGCGATTAATAAATGGAAATCTCAGCTGGCTAAGGTCGTTCAACAACTTAACCCTGATTCTCTTCTTAAAAAGTCCTATTCTTTGCCTTCTATTTCTTATTCTGGGGAAGGAACCATCCGCGGTTGATAAATTTTGGCATCAACTTGGCGATTCGCCAAGTTGATGGAATTTTAACCAGTTTTTAGCTCATCTAAAAGCATCGTTTATTCGGTAAAAATACCTGTTTTTTGAGAGTCGTAGAGAGTCAATTAATCTTTAGCATGCTTTATCTTCGAGTGCTTGGATAGCGTGCATCTAGAAAGAAGAGCAGCTTTCCGACCTATATTTTGCACTCCCGTTTTATCGTTTGGAGAAGGGGTTAATATTTCCTTAGTTCACCCTTTGACAAAAATTTCTATGGAAAGCCGTTATAGCTGGATTGAGGGATCACTGCTGTGACTGGGAAATCATTTGTTTTGTTTATCTTTTTTGCTCGGGGTAAAGAAGCTGTCAAATATATACGCAATCGTTGTTTTGGATGGTTTAAATGTATCGCTTGCCATTCGAAAATGATGTTTCGCATTTCATCTCAATTCTAAAAAAGCAGTATCTCCAAAATTTTCATTTTGAAGGAAGTATAAAGAACCAAATGAATTGCAGAATCCTTTTTGGAGTCTATAATTCATAGTAAAATTAGGCACTCCAATAGAAGATACTTGCTTCTTGGTCTGGCATTTTCATTAATGTCTGAGCGAGCTGATCGGATTGTTGTACAGCCTCTTGCTGCATTTGGATGGCAGAATCTAACGCTTTTCCTTAATCGCTAATTTGGCAGCTGTGTCATCCGTCATGGTTAGTGATCCACCCTAGCTACCAAAATTTTTTTCTTTATTTCTCTTAAACTGCATACTCGATGATATACTTTTTTATTCTTGATAGCTAGGCAACTTTTCTGGGATGACTCAAAAGTTACATTTTCTTGTACTGCATTTAAATGTTTACGAGAAGGCCTTAAAACAAAGATTTCATCTAGCGTCTTTTCGAAATTTCGGAAGAGTTGTTTTAAATTTTCATTTTCAACAATTTCTTTTACAATTTGG
>NZ_JRXI01000218.1:0-51567 GCF_000813645.1 Neochlamydia sp. TUME1
AACATATAACCTTGCTCCTCCGGCTTGCACTCCATTTATTTTATCACCGCGTATGAAAATTTCCTGATTCCAGCCTTTGTAGGCTTCAAAGAATTCTTGGCATGAGAGAGACTTTTTACCCCGCATGACTTTTTGATTCTTTCTTAAGTTGAGTAATGATTTGCACTCCAGGCCAAATAGCTTCTACTCCATCTAAAAACAAGCTATTGCCGTAAAGAGCATCAGCCAGTACACAAGTGACCTTAAAAGCAGGAAATTCACAAGCAAAATTTTTAAGCAATTGCAAAGCCAGTGTATACTTTTTTGGATATTCTAATGACCTTTTAGGCTCTTTGGGACGGTCTTCTTTAGAAATTCCTAACTTTTTTAGTGTTCTTACTTCCTGTTGCCATTTTGTGAGTACAGGATCAGGAGAATAAAAGGCAAAGGAGACGGGAATGCAAAATTTTTTAGTCACTAGCTGAAGAAATACTATATTTTGGCCACAAAAATAACCACTCGTTTTCTTATCACGGATTTTATGTAAATGAGGCAACTTCTCAGCATTTTTTGATCGACTGTGATCTTTATCATCGATAATAAGAACCCCTTCTGTGATGCCATGTTTACGTAGGACCGCGCGAACACTACAGATTAGCAGCCTGTTCCAAGCAATCTTAGCACGTCTAAACATGGCCGATAAAGCCATCTTTTTATAGCTTTTAAGCCCAGCCCTTTCAAATTTTGCCCAACAGATTGAATTTGTAATTAATATTCCCATCAAGCAAAAAGTCAGCCAACACCATTGAATTTTGAATAAGCTATTGTGGGAATTTCCTTGTTTGAGAGCCACTTTAAGTTGATTTAGATATTCTTTAATAAAAGGAAGGGGGACTGGGAAAATATAGACAAAAAATTATTTTTAATGAGTTGATAAGCTACAACATTATTTTATTAAAAATTAGTCAACAAGAAAAAAGTACATGATCGAGTATAAAGGCTTACAAAGTTTAAATTTAAAGGTGGAGGATAAGCAATTTAGAGGTAAGAGTATAAATTATTGGGAGGCTTATAACTTTAAGTTAATCACTTGAATCCATTTCAGTCGCATAAGTCTTTTTAAACTCTTCTTTAATAAGCTTTAATTCTCGGTCTAGCTTTTCATGGATAGCTTCTAAGATCCACTGTTTTTTTGAATAGCTGGAATAAACTTTTTTGAAAATTTGAATACGTTTTTCAATCTCATTAGAGATGTTGTCATCCAAAAAAACTTGAATTCTTCTTTGTTTGGATAAATCACCGACATTTTCCAATTTAAGCTTTTCAGCAATAGCCTCATAAACCCATTTTCCCTTGGAGCATTTTTTATTGATCGCTTTCAGCGAAAAAAGATGCTTCTCAAGTTTATCATGCAAATTGGAACCTATCGTAAAAGTGTAACTTTTTTCTTTAATAGATAGCAATTTATTTAGTTGCTCGTCGATATCAGCATTACTCATAGTATCCTTGTTTACGAATTTAACAATATCGCTTCATTAGTATTAGGAAAAGTTTTGTTAAATGGGCCTTTACTACTTAAAAAGCAACAAGCCTTAAAGGCTGTTTTGTACTTCCTTCGCTTTAAGGGAGCAGCCAAAAAACTACTTCTATTCCTTCTTAATAGGCTTTTCATTCTTAGCTTTAAGATAATCTCTTAGGATTTATCATATTACGTTTAAGGATAAGGATATAGCAAATTTAAAGGAAGAGTATTTTTAAAAATTTCTTATACATTTTCGGTGCGAAGAGAGTTATTTAGTTTATATAAATTGAAAAATCTTATTGAGTAAGAAATATGCATTATAATATAAAACTTGCTGAACGGTTTAGGTTTTATCGCTAAGATTTTATTCAATGGAAGAGGAGCTCTTTTTTTTGTCCTCCTTTAGAAGCAATAAAGTAGTCATAAAAGAGGAGTTAAGAATCTTAATAGCTGACAAAATGTTCTCAAAAAAGATCCCTATGTCTTAAGTTTAAACTAGCTTTTTCCTTTTCTTTGCTAAATAAGAATTTAGCTAAAAAATTTGAAGGTCCCTTGCTCATTTAAGCTTTCATCTTCTCAGATAAAAAAGACTTCATAATTCTAGCGAAAGAACCTCCTCAGAGCTATTAAGAGAAAGAGAGAAGGGAAACCACTTAAGCGGGAAGAGTTGCTATTCTTTAAGAAGCATTTAAAATATTTTTAATTATCTAAGAGTTGGCTGTTTTATAGGATAGAGTATGCACCCAGTGTCCATAGAATATATGACTAAAAGCAAAGCTAAGAAAAGGAGTAAAATTTAACTGCTAGGCTTGACTAGCAATCATTCATCAAAGAGTAAAAATTTATGACATTAAGTTAGCCCTGATAATCTTTATAGGATAAGCACATCCTTAAAAGAAGTTTTTAAGAATACTTGGAAGCAATAAAAGCAAGACGAGCGGAGTAATTTTTGTTAGATAAAGCTTGTAGCCGAGGATATGGATGGCTGGGCATAAAAAGGTGTTACTAATTGAATTAAAAAGCTCCCTAAAAAACGTTTAGGCATAAAGCCTCTTTAAGCACCTTAAGCCCTTTAGGAGGGCTTAAGGTCCTTTAAAAATACTTTCTTGTAAGAGACGGACTATATTGTTTACCTAATTTTCGCTCTTAGTTTATCTGGATAGAGGTTGTTTTTTGCAAGGTATCCTGTAGGCCTTTAAGGAGGTTGTCATGCAATCCTTTGACACTAAGTAAATCTTCCCCTAAACCGCTAAGGCTGTCTAAAAGGTCATCTAAAACCTTTTGCAGCTGTTTAATCATGGCTTGTAGCTCTTCAATAATAGCATCATATTTACCTCTCACTGAAGCAATAATTGCTTGAGAGACATTCATTCCTCCTTGAATCCCACTTTTAACTGCCGTTAGTGTGGATTGAGTGATACTTACTCCTGCCAGAATACGATTAAAAGTATTGGGATTTTTTAAAGCTTTGGTCAGGAGCTTTTCAATTAGCTCTAAAGCTTTGGCACCTTTGGCGGACTTAAGAACTTTGCTTAATACATTTCCCAACACGCGGAAAGTTGTATCGGCAATTCGTTTGGCAACGCTTCCTATTACATTTACAACCTCAGATAATTCTTGTAAGGCTTTTTTTACTATCTTTCCAGTAACACTAATAGCTTTAGATAAAATCTTTACACTGTTCACTAAATCCACAGCCTTTTGTATGACGTCCATTACCTGCTTTAGAATCTTCGCAGTCGAAGCGGCGGCTCTTGCTGTGGCTTGAGTAACCGCAGGGACAGCAGCAGCTGGATTGATACAGCTTAAGATTCCAATTGTTATGGTAATAGCCATTCCCACCGCCATCGCAATATATTGAGCATGTTCTCTACTAATTCCGCACATCTGGCAAAAATCAGGAATGATATCAGACTCTGTTAGCATGGTGGTAAACATAGTAGTCACTAGCTGTGGACCTAGCATACCCACCGCCATTATAGCCATAGTGGCCATCACAAATAATTGAGTAATAGCTCTTAAGCCCGCCTTTAACCCATCTAAAAATCCATTGCCACTGGGGATAATTTTATCTATTAATTTAGAGACTATGTCTACGATAGCTTCAATGAGTTTACCCGTTAAGTTGAGTGTGGTATCTAATAAAGCAAAGACAAGGCCTAATAGACCTCCTGTCGCTACAGCCATCAATACGGTTATAACCTTTATTACCGGTTCGATGATTTTCATAAGAACGCCTAGAAAGCCTGATTTTCCTTGCTGCTTTTGCATCTCTTTTTCTTTTTCTTGCTGCTCGCGAACTTGCTGCAATTGCATGCCTAGCTTAGCAGTGGCTTGTTGTTTAGCCTGTTGGGAACGAGAGGTTTGTATTTCATAAATTGTATTTTGAGCTTCCACAATCGCTTTGCTAATCGTCATAAGTAAATCGATGGTTTTTTGCTTACCCGGACCATTGGGCATCAGTAATTGTAACTGCGCCATCGAAGTATTTAGCATCTCGCGTGCTTGCACAAGAGAGGTCGTTGCTAGGTTGGAGGAGATATCTTTAAAAGCATTTTTCATTTGCTCTGCAGATGGCTGCCAATTTACCGGTAATTGATTTTGAACTTTAGTTTCACTGATTGTTTTATTTATGATCTGCTGAGCAATAGCTTTAAGAGCGTTAGGAATACTAGGATCTTTGATGTTTTCTATAGCTTTTTTAAGAGCCGCAAGCTCAGTAGCGTTCAAGTTGTTCTGACCTGCATATTCATCGAGATTAAGTTTAAGGTTAACTTGAAAGCTCCCCTTTAGAGCTCCATTATACATTGCATTATTCAAAGGAGGTTTCCACCCTGCTGGAGTACTAAATTTTTGGCTAGTTTGTTTAAGAGCTGCATTTTGTAATTGTTTAAGTTTATTCTGGTCCACTCCTTTGAGTGCAGGGGAAGGGTTATAATGCTGATAGATAAGAGCCGCTTTATCTTCGGGAGAAAGCGAAGTATCACTATTTACCGCTTTTTCAAAAGCAGCATTATAAGTGTCTGAGAGGGAAAGGTTGTAAGAGGAGTTGTCTACAGCAGGATTTAACTTAGATACATCAACTCCTGCTTTCAACGTTTCTTGCTGGGCTTGCCCTGTGAGCGTTTGTAAAATTTGATTAAGGTCGGCGCCAGAATTTAGCTTAGTACCCTCGGTGGTAGCTGTAGAATTATAAAAAGCGAAGGTAAGCTTTGCTACATCGCTGGAGGATAGATTGTTAGCTTTTGCATAAGATGTTAATGCTGCATTAAAGTTATTGGCATATAAGGTGCGTTGCCCCTCGTCAGTTAAGGGTTTCGTATTGCTATTTTGATTATTAGCATTCGTTTGGGCTTGAGTTTGTAGATGGGAGAGGAGGGCTTGAGGTTGAAAGAGTCCGTTAGTTAATAGAGTGGGATCTTTTTGTGCGGCTTCAGAGGGAGCAGGAAGTTGAGGACTTCCAGGAGCAGTAAAAGAGCTAGGCTTGGCAGTTTGCGTGGATTTGTTAGCCGTATCAGTTGAGCGTGGATCTTCCCCTAAAGTGGGGGGAATAGTATTGACTTCGCCAGGTTCCCCCACTTGAAAATTATTGTAATTAGTATTGAAATTGGTATTAAGTGACATGTAGTCCTCCTCAAAAACTTGGTAGAATAAAAATAGGAAAATGGAAGTTTCTTATATTATTGCAAATTTTTTTTAATTATTGATGATAGATTTAATGTAAAAATTTTTTAAAAGCTTTATAATCGCTTTTTTTTGTTTCTTTGGTTGCCTCTTATGGGCTAGTGTGCCTGCGATGAGTTTGGTTGATTTTGACCCCGAGCATTTTTTTTTGCTTCCCTGATTTAAGCGATCAGCGTCACTGACGAGCAAAAAGACCCGTAAAGGGCCTCTTCGCTCCTTTATGCTTATCTGGCTTAGCCTGTAGACTGAACTCCAACAGAGCTTCCCAGCTTCCTTTCATCCTCAGAAAATTTACGTAGTTGCTGCATAAGATCGGCGATCAATTTTGAATTTTCGCTTTTAGCGTTATTCATTAAGTCCACAGTTTTAAAAGAGTTTTGGATGTAAGCATCCATCATGGCTTTTAAAGCCTCTGCTTGAGCTTTCTCTACCACCAATTCTGATTTCCATAAGTTCATCATTCCCTCGGTAGACTTGTTTAGCATGGTAGAAGTCATGTTGAAGATCATCATTTTGTTAGTCACGCTATTGGCATGAGTCATGGCATAGCTAGTATTAAATTTTTCCAGTTCATAATTTGCTGTCTCAGATTCATGATTGGCCCTATTTAAATCTCTTTTAGCAGACAAAGACTCCTCAGAGCTTCTTAAACTCCTAGCTTCTGCTTCTTTTAATCTTCCTTTTCTTGTATCTTTATCTAATTCCTCACCATAAGCTATGTCTCTTTGATCTTTAGCATCTTTCAACTTTTGCTCAGAGGCTGTAATTCCTTCTCTAGAGCCACCTTGCTTAGCACTTTCTAGGTTTTTTTTGGCCTCGGCTACATTTTTATCCGCATTTCTCATTTGTTGGACTTTCATTTCGTTGGCTGTGTGTTGGCCTGACACTTCATCGTAGTGCTGTTTAGCATTTGCTTTATGGCCTTTAAGGCGTGTAGATTCGTCTTTATAAGTTCCTTTCTGTTTTTCCATATCTTTATCAACATTGCGGTTGACTCTAAATTGCATGGCGGCTTGTCCTAATGAAACTCCTGCTTCCATAAAGCAGGCGATTGCACTGGCCATATACATCTTAGACTCTTTTTCAGCTGCTTGTAGAATTTGCTGGGCTTGGCCTTTGGCCAGCTCATTAATCATACTCATTTGAGATAAAGTAATTTCTTCTTGAGCCATGGTCATTTGACGTAAGACATTAGAAATTTCTGTAAAATTCATAAAAAAGGCCACCAAGGGATTGGGTCGTAAAAAGGGATTGCCTGTGCCTGAAGATTCTGATACCCCGGCAGCCTGGGCATTAGGAGGAGGAATATGTGCGAGTAGATTGCGTGTATGTTTAGCAGATACAGCCTCTTTTCCAGTGGAGGTGCTATCTGTATAATAGGCCTGGTTGGGCTGAGCTACTGCTTTGGCAGCTGAATTCGCTCCTGCAGCGGGAACGGCTCCAGAATCAGAAGAGGGTAGATAAACTCCGCCTCCCTGGCTTTGTCCTGTGATATTTCCAGATGTCATAATTTCCTCCTTCTCTATTTTTGAAGAGAATTGTTGTTAAATTTTTTATATTAACTGCGAGACGGTCGTATGGTTAAATTCTATAGAACCGTTCCTAAATGCCGTGTAAATAGTTTCAGCAAAATAAATAATTTCTTCGATCTCTTCATTGAGCTGGCTAGGGGTGGCATCAATGCTTTCAAGAACCCCTGTATAAGCCTGATATAAATGATCAAAATCCTCTTCTTTCAAGCTAGCCGTAGCCTGCTGGATATATAAAGCTATGTTGGATACAAGCTCGCCAGCCAAAGAGGGTAAAAAAGTTTGGAGATTTTCTAACCCCTCCACTAATTCAGCCTTTAAATGTAGAAAAAGCTCTTCTAAAAATTTCTTCTTCCCCCTAGCCACTGTTAATAAAGACAAAATTAATAGAAGAGGAAGTATTAATGCTGTCAGGGTTTGCTGTTGCTTGGTAGTGGCTCCACATGCACTTACAAAGCTTTCCACAATTTTTTGCCAAATGCCTGTTTTCAAGGTAAGGATTAGAGCTAACTCAATTCCAAAAGATTGCTTTCTTTGTTGTTCCTTTTCATCTTTTTCTTTAAGAGGTGAGGAGTAGGTAAATCTAAAGTCACTCAAAGCCCAGCTTAAAGCGATGGTGGTGAGGACAAGGCCACGAGAAATCATTAGCAATAATTGCTTATTTCCTTGATCTTCTTGGAGTAGATGGATTCTTACAATAAAATCTACTAACCTTTGAGTGGATGAGGTTAAAGCTTTTCCCATAATTCCCGCCGAGCTTTCCTCTTTTTCGATCCCTTGCAAAGCAATTTTAAAGCTTAATAAAAGTGCGGGGGCAGCTTCCTTAATCGTTTGAGCCATAGTCACCGTACTTAAAGAGCTAATCAGCGGGCCCAAAATGGTTAGAAATTCTCCATGGTTTTTTCTATTATAACTCTCTTTAACCGCCTCCAAAGCATGGGCTAGATTTTTTCTAGCTTTTTGTATTTCGCTATTGTTTTCTTTCATAGGTGGTCTTCAGCAGCCTTTTTATTATGAATGTGGGCAAGGGTGGAGTAAGCCATGCCTAATTGGTTGGCTGCTCCCATTAGCTCATCAAAAAATGGATCATTAGGCCCTAAGCTTGCTAAGCTATTTTTTATCGCTTCAAAAGTTGGAAAGCTGTCTTTAAGGATGCCTTGTAAGGCTTTTTCGGCTAACTCTAAATTCATCTGCCTGCGAATATCTAATGGCGAGCCAGCGGCTGCGATAGGATTTTGAGAATCTAGAGCATTTGCAGAATTTTTAATTCCATTGAGTACTTTTGCTGCTCCTTCTAATAGCTTTCCTAGCGCTATTAAGGAGGGGTTGCGTTCTTCTATAGGGGCCTGTAAGCTTTGTTCGTAAGCTGCTCGTACATTGCTGGGCAGCCTCTCCGTGATTTCTGCTAGCACTTGTTTCCACGTGTCATCAGCTCGCGGGGGCGTTACTTCTACGCGCATATGTTCTAAAGGATGTAAAGTGGGCTTGCTTGGGGAGGTGTCATATTTCCATAAGGCTTGCTTGTCAATCTCAGTAAATGAAATAGAATCTAAATTATTTGCAATGCCCATCGATAGGCGTAGAGCATGGATAGCGGCATTTTGATCATTGAGAAGAGAAAATTCTGGAATGCCGCCGGGGGCACCTGTCCCACTTCCTGAGATGCTCATCGTCTACCTCTCGGAGTTTTTTACATGAGTAATAGATTCATTTTCTGCTTTAACTTTTTCTATAATGGCAGGATCAATCTCTAATTGGGAAAGAAGATAGTCGTAAGTCATCAACCATTTTTCTTTATCTAGCATGTATTCTTGCTTATCTGCAGCTCTTTTTATGGCTTGCTCTATAGCCATAAGAGCACTGGCATAATCTTTAGCCTCAATCAAGCAATCACACATCTTTTCAAAAGGCAATGGATCTTCAGGATTTAGCACGCCTAATTCCATAAGCATGGCAACGGCGGCAAGCCAATTTTTTTGCTGAATATAGCAATGGGCCAAGGCGATGGTATATTTTTGATCAATAGGTACCATAACTTTTAGCCAACGATAAAGCTGGCTGGCTTCTTCAATTTCATTTTTTTGGTAAAGGGTATAAGCAAATTTATAAACGTAATCCATAAAATTTACGTCAAAGCCTAAAGCTTGGGCAGGTAACATGCCATTTTCAAAAATATCGATCAGCGCTTGTTCTTGGAGTTTTACCTCCTCTTCGCTTAATTTTCCTCGATGGGCATCCACTGTCTTTTTAATGGCTTTTCTGAATTCTTCTGGGTTAAAGTCTTGTGTTTCTTCTGCCATGGATAAGTTCTCCTTCATTAGGTTTTATGGCGTGAGATGTTTGTTTGAAGTCTTTCTTGCAGTTCTAGGGGTTCAAATGATCATGGGGCTCCTTTAAGATAAGGTAAATTGTCCTGTTGATTCATCTTGTGTAAATGCTAGATGAGTAAAAGAAACCCTTACTTTTCTGCTTTAATAGTATCTTTAATTTCCTCTTGTAAATGCTTTATAGTCAGCAAAGCACGATCTTTTAGCATTTGAAATTCAGGTTTACTACCAGCTCTTTTAATCGCCATCTCCAAGGCAATAATTGTGGAATAAGAATCTTTCATGGCTACAAAGCAATCTGACATGTGATAGTAGGGGATAGGGTTTTCAGGATCTAGCACACAGCAAATGGTGTAGGTATCTACGGCGTTTTTGTATTCTTTCATCATGTGAAAACAGGAGGCAAGCCCAAGAATATATTTGGCTTCATTAGCATTTAACATGATAAGTAGACGAAAAACTTGCACGGCATCTTTATAGCGGCCTGTTTGATAAAAATTGTAACCTTGCGCATAAAGTCCTTCCACTTGCTGATCACTAAGATTTAATAGGTCTTTTGGCATATGTCCATTTTTAAAAAACTCGTCAGCTAATTGAGTCACATTCTTTTCTTGGCTTGCATCATTCTTCAGCTGTTCCCCTAAGCTTTCTACAGCTTTTTTTATTTGTTCTTCGTCACTTTTCATGAAGTTTCCTTTTTATATTGAAAATTCTGGATTATTTGAAAATTGCAGATAAAATTGTGCTTAATTGCTGCAAGATGCTGTCGGCCACACTGCCCTGCTGACTTGCCGCATCATTACTTTGATTAACATTAGCCTGCAAGGATTTGGCTTGATCAGAAAGGGTTTGTTGGCTGGCCTGTAATTTGCTAATGTAGTTTTGGTTGACGTTATTAAGTGCGTTACGGGTGGCTTGGGCGGCATCTTTGTCCCAGCCATTGGTGCCTCCTAGAACTGTACCATCTCCTTGAGTAAAAGTGCGCATTTGCCTAAGCTTATCACTATAAGCAGCTTGCCACTGTGATAAGAAGCTTAAAGTTTGAGACTGGGAGGCAGCTACATTTTGTATAGTCCCCAGCATGCTGATAAGAGCTAGTAAAACTTCATTTAAGATATAGGTGCTATTGGAATCCCTGGTTAAGGCAGTGGGGCTAAATTGAGGATTGTAGTAAAGGTTTTGCGTATAAGAGTACCAGTCCCCTAAGTCTTGGCTTGCCTCAAAAGAGCCTGAAGGCTGGCTGCTAGTAGCGGTTTTGGCTAGCTCGCTGGTATAGAAAGCAGAAAGGCGTTGCACAAAAACTCTCTGCGCGACAGTCCAATTAGCAGAGTTTTGAGATAAAGTTCCTACCGGACCATTAAAAGATTCATAGATAGCTTGATAAGATTGTACGTATGTAACGCCGGTGCTATTTTGGCTATTTAATAAACTTAACACACTAGATTTGTTAGATGTTTGGATAACTGTCGTGGTGCTTAAGTAGTTGAGGAAAGCTTTAGTAAAATTTCCATAGTTGTTGCTGAGGGTAGCTGTATAGGTAGTACCGTTAAGAGTGAGAGTTTCAGAGGTACTGCTACTCGATAAGATCGAGAAATTAAAATTTTTGATAAAATCAGAGAAGGCTGCTTTGAATTGTCCAGGTAGATTGGAAACATCGATAATGCTACTAAGATCTGTATTTCCTATATCAGGATTGGCACCCACTGAGGCTGTATAAATATTATATAATCCATTTAAAGGGCTAGCTGAATTGGAAGGATCATAAGCTGCGGAAGGGATGGAGCTTGTGCTAGGATAGCCTAAGACCTTGGTATAAAATTGGTTGATAAAACTTGTAATGTCGGTCGTATCTACGGAATTAAAATTGGTGGGAGTTAAATTGCTATTAAGGGTCGCTGCACTCGTGGTAGAAGTGTTATATAATTTTTGAGTCGGTATCACAGCTAGTTGGCCACTCACATAAGAAAGACTTGTATCTAGCACATATGAGCCAGCAATACTGTTAAGATCTTCTAAAAAATTTTGTGAATTAGTACTTGAGGTCATAGGGCTCCTCCTAAAAATGCCGAAGTTATTTAATAAGACCTTAAAATTATGTGTAGAAAGAAAAGAGGCTGTCTTTAAGATCTACTAAAGGCTTCATGCTTATATTGTAAATTTTTTTATTTATCTTTTACTGTTAATAAGTTTACCTAGCGATATTCTGGGCCATTTTTTGGATAATTTGTGAAATCGCTTGTAGAGCTGCGGACGCAGATTTATAATATTCTTCAAAGATATAAAGATAATTTCTTACCGTCTCTTTTTGAGTATCATTTAAGTTTTCACTAGCTGTAATAGCAAAGGTAATATTTTGCTGAAACTTTCCTGCTGCATTAGCATCGCTACTATTAAAAGCACTATAATTATCTAACATCCATTTTCTAAAGCCTGCTGAAGCTAGCCCTGGTGGCGTGGTCGAGAGAACGGGTTGGCCATTTACACTGAATGAGGTATTTAAATCTGTTAAAACTTGTGTAAGCCTTGAATATAAGCTAGTAACATTGCTTCTATCGCTTGCGGAAGTAATCGCTGAAAGTGTTTTTAGCTGTTCAGTTAATTGAGTACGGATGTTCACCAATTTCTTATAGGCCGAGACAAATCCTGACGATCCAGGAGCAATAGAAGGAAGAATAACGGGGGTAATAGGCTTGTTATAGAAGGCACTTGCCGCTTGTTGATAGCCAGGGCTCCAAGCGGATGGCCCGTCTTTACCCCTGCCATCCCCATAGTTAAAATTAAAAGCACTCGATTTTGTAGTAATTTGGTTATGCAAATTTTGAAGTTCGGCTAAATTATCTAAAATTTGTTGGGTCATATTCAAAGCACTTTTTAGCTGAGCCATATTTTTGGAAATGATCTGGTTACCTGTCTGAACGTAGTCAATTTCAATAATGCTTTGTAAGCCGCGTGCTCCTCCATAGCCCTCTAACTGTGCTGCCTGGACAGCATTAGCAACTGCGGAGACTTGAATAGCTAGGTCTAACCATTGTTTTAATTGGTTAGCACTTAGCTGGGGAATATTGCTGCCAGCCGCATTGGTATTCACGCCAATTGCTGCAAGAGAGCGTAAAATGGCATCATAATCTTGTGCCATACTCATCGTCATGAGATGTTGATTATAAGAAGACTTACCTGCTGAGGGAGGGACTTTAGCGGATAAGCCATGGGCAGCCAAAAAGCCAGCGCTTACGATTGAGCTAGGATAGATAATCTGCCCTGAGCTTGTTACAATGACTCCGTACTTAGCCAGATTAGTCAATTGATTAAGCGCAGCATTGACCTCAGAAACGTTTAAGGCAGAAATAAGTGATGCCGGGTAGGCATTGGATGAGGTCGTAGAGCCTTGGAGCTGCAACACTCTTACAAACGCCATAATAGCATTATAGTAAGCAGAGGCCACTTTAGCATTAGTATATTCTAGCCGTGTAGGAATAGCACTGGGCATTCCACTTATATTTACATATGGTGTTGTAAAGGTCATAACCTACCCCTTCTTATAGTCAATGAAGGACTTCATGTTTAATATTAGGCATTCTTACTTAGATTTTTTTAAGTTTTTTAATAAGTATCTGAGATTAAGTAAGTTAAATTTTATCTTCTCAGCTGCTCTTTTCTTTATAAAGTATAAATCTTTATTTTAATAATTATTTTTAATATTTTTATACGGCCACTTCCAAAGCTGGATTGGTTCCTCCCATTTTGATGGCACCCGTATTAACAGCAGGGGCAAGCATTAAATCGTTGGCATAGACTAACTTATTGGCAGGGTCCATCAATCGCTGGGTGAAGGTATATAGATCTACAGAAGGCTTAATATAGTCTTTAAAACTTTCTACGGTTGCTTCAAAAAGAGCTTCGTTTTCTGTGTTTTTAATATTGTTTAAATGGTCTGCAATGCTTCTGACTAGTGAATAAGGTTGTGCGGCATCATGGATATCTTTAGCATTTGCATTGGCAGGTCCCACCAGCAGATCAGCAAGCTGCTGAGCTTGCTCTTGAGCTTTCTTTAAGCCTAATATGGGTAGATAAACAGCAGTCATACTGCTTAGAAGCTCTTGATGCAGATTAGCTTGGGAAAGAGGATTGTTCTCAAGGGTGGGAGATAAAGAAATGCCTGTAGCTATTCGGCGAGCTTCATCTTTAGCCAACCCTTGTAGTCCCAGTTGATATTGCAAGTTGTCTCTTAAAGTAGCTTGAGAGATTTGTTCGGTGTTTGCTAACAAAGCAGCAGCAACTTTGTTGGCAATTTCAGAAGGTGTAGAGATTCCAGCAAGCGTTAAATTGCTGGCTAAATTACTAATGAACAGATTGGTGTCTAGATCATTGGGAGTAAAAAAAGGATCGCTTGTAGCAGTAGGAGCAACACCTGCTATTGAACTGGCTATTTGTAAGGCGTCACCTGAAGAAAAACCTTGCGATTCCAAAGATTTTTTTAAGCCGTCTCTAAAATCAATTTGAGAGGTAAAAAGCGGATCATAAAAGGCGGTAGAAGCAGCAGAAAGTGCATCAGCGGCCTGCTGGCCTGTAATTCCATTCTTGGTTAAATTTTGGGCTAGATTATTAAAAAATTGATCAGAAGCTGCTACAGAAGAAGTTTGTTGAAAAGAGGTTAAAACAGCATTTTGAAGCATTTGTTGAAGAGCACCTAGGCCACTTGAGGATAAGCCTGCTTGCAATCCTAATGCATTAGCAATTTGAGTAGATAGCTGTTGAGCGGCATAGGCCTGGACAAAAGGATTGGAAGCGAAATCATTGATGCCTACTCCTTGCCCAGTTAAGCTAGCAATAGTGGATGAGCTGAGACCAGCCAAGCCTAATAATTGGGCGCCTAAGCCAGATTGTCCTAAGGAAGAGGACAGTAAACTTAAAGCTACTCCTGCCGATGAGAGGTTAATGATCGCGCTTAAAGTGTTTAAAGCCTGGCTAGCGGCAGGGTTATCATTAAGGTCTTGTAAAGCAGAGGATAAGCTATTTTGAGAAATAAGATGGGTGACATTGCTAATAAAGCCTAAGGCTAAAGCTTTGCTTATATTGACGCCATCAATAGTACGGCCAGCTGCATCATTTTTTAGTAGATCAATCATCTGCTGGCCACTCACCAGGGAAGCACTGGCCAATATATTGGCAGTGGCTACTAAGGATACATCAATCGTTCCTGGTTTTAACACAGCATTAAACCTTTGATAATAGGCATTTTGATTTCCTTGATTATGCAGCCTTGCGACGATGGAAGGCTCTAGAGAGGCTGCAATAGAAGCTAAGCCTGCAGTGTTGCTGTTGCCTGCTGCTGAATTGTTATTTGTAACCATTTGAGAAGCAAAGGAAGCAGGAAGAGCCATTAAAGATGTTTTAACGGGTAAGTAATAATCAAGAAATTCTCGCATATCTAGATTTAACTTTAAGCCCTTGTTAATTTGCCCTACGACAGCAAAGGTGAGCTGAAAAAGAGGTAGATAGATAGATTCAATTAAATCGGTAGGAGTGGCAGTGGGATAAGGAGTAATCAAAGGGATGGGTGAGGCATTAATGACGGCAGGGACATTTACGGGAACAGGAGGTGCAGAAGAGGCTACAGGTAAAAGAGGAGCGTAGGTAGGAAGTAATTCTTGAGCGGGAAGAGGCTCTAACCCATATCTTTTTCTTTTTTCGTTAATCTCGGCTAGCTTTTGATTGTTTTTGGCTGCTTGATCGTTATAAGCATTTGCAGCGTCATTGTAATTATTAATGGTCTGATTACGGGAAGTGACATAGTTATTGTAAGTATTAACAGCCTGATTATACGTCGCTTGTGCAGCATTGTAGGTAGCGGTGTTTTGGGCATATTCTTCAGCAGAAATATTACCCGCTAGAAAAGCTTGCGTTTGAGCTTGATAAAGGGTGTAGGCATTATTAAAATTAATGGCTGAGTTATGGATACTTGTGGTGCTGCTATTATCCTGAGAAACACCGCTATTGTAGTCAGAAATGGGTATGTTTACTAAATTAATCCCATCATTAGCTGCTTGGCTGAATTTTTGAGTTTCAGCTTGTAGGCTCAGAAGTTCCTGAAGGATTTGCAAGAGATTATTGGCATTATCGATAGAATTTTTGTAAAAATTGGATCGAAGCAGATTAATGAGGGCACTCTCGCTGTATGAGCTTTGCTTATTCATGCGCGTGGCAAGAGAAATTATTTGCAAATAAGAGAGTAGGGAGGGTTTGGGAATTTGAGGATTATCAGGATTGAAAATAACCAGTCCTGGGTTAGCTAAAGCTTTACTCGCTAAGGTATCCCCAGAAACTTGTGTGGAAGAGGGGGAGGAAGCCGAGGAGGAAGCATTGGAATTGGCTTTCACCCCAGCATTAGCGGCTGAGATGTTTTCGGTCGAAGGATCTTGCTGACTATTATTTTGTAGAGGGCTAACCATATTAACATCTCCTGTCTTAAGGCTTTTGCATTAGGCACGAAAAATTCTTAGTATTCTTTTCTCTTTTAGGGATATGAATGTAATTTGCGTGCCTAAGAAATTTTTTAGAAAACAATTTTAAACCTTATAATTTAATTATATTAAAAAATAAATTTACCATCAATTATTTTATTAAAAAAATATTTATAGTTTTTCCTTTTTTAGCATGAGTAATTAAGGTTTAAGAGGTTTACTTCACAGGTCTTAAAGCTGGGCATTAATAAGAAAAGAATATTACTTTATAACAATCATTAATCTTATCTACCCGATCCACTGGCTTGCTATTCAGCGTAGCTTTTTCTCACTTTTTCGAGTTCCTTTAGGTCAACCAAGGCAGCACAAATCATTCTTCAAAAAGAAGGGTGTAAAAGGTAAAGTCTTCTCAGAAATTAGGTCAATAAACCTACATTTAAGCTACAAAAGTTTTTAAGAAAAGGGGTTTTTTATTCAAAAGTCTATTTAAGCTGCCACCGATGATGCAGATGCTTAATAAAAAACATTTTAGAAGTTTGCCCGTCATTAAATTTTTTTGTGCTCTATCTTTTAAGCCTAGGAGAATGGTCGAACTGCTGCGTTAGCAAAGGTTGTTTTGCTGACAGAAGCCTATAGGGGAAAGGGAGAGGCGAGCTAATGATTATTAAAATCTTTCCAAAAAGAGTGGTGATGGGAAATTTGGCTAGTTTGAGGAAATAGCCTTCTTTCAATAAATTTACGCCAAGATTTAGAAATCTGGTCTAAGTTGATTTCTAAAAGCCCATAATGGGCGTTAGCCATGGTACTATGAATATTTAAAGCATCTATCAGCAACTTAAGCCAATACCCAGTGTGCGAAAAGTCATCTTCAAGATACAAGGCCGAATAGCGTATCACTTCAGGAGCCGTACGGTGGGTAATCATCCATCCTACGATTCTCTGCTTATAACGTAACGCTAGGCTGTTTTCATATTCTATTAAGTTTTTTTCTCTTCCTAAAGGAAAAATGTAGTCGGGAATGCTCATTTGTTCCTGACGATGCATAAGATCTTGTCTTTCTTTGTGAGTGATCTTTTTAAAAAGAAGCTCTTCGAAACCCTCTGCTAAGGTAACATTTTTGCTCTGCCACCATTGGAGATTAAAATCAGAGCGTTTAAAAAGACATTCGATGATTAAAGGCCTAGGGCCTTGCCACTTTTGCTCTAAGAACACCTTTTCCAACAGGGAAGCCATAGGGCTTTCTTGAATGTAAGAAAAGGTTGCTAAGGTGGTAGAGAGCGAAGCTAGAAGTCTGGACATTTCCTCTAGAAGAAGCCGTGCCAGACGAGGATTAGCATGGTGCTTGTCCAAATTTAACGAATGGATGTGAGCAGTATGTATCTGCAGGTGGGCTGTCGCTAAGATAATCCCTACAGGCTGCTCTTGCTCAACCAATCCAATCCCATAGACAGGCGATTGGATTTCAAAAGGATCTAGGCCATTTAAGCAACTATGCAGGGAGGAAGGTAGAAGTTGAGCATAGCTTTCGCGAAGGCTTGCCTCTTGCAAGGGAAAGGTAAGAGGAGCAACTTTCATGATAAATCCTCTGGGACAAGGCAACAAACGTGGAAGCTTTTAAGGGGTCGAAAAGATTTATCTTCTAAATCTTTAGTTGACCAAAGAGTTTTTTTAGCATTTATTATGCATTTCCCAATGCCCTTAAGCAATCTTTTCAGTGTTTCTCTTAATAAGAGGCGCTTTTAAATCAGTGATGGTTTCTTTATCGATAATGATTTCTTCGATGGTACTATCAGAGGGCACTTCATACATTAGCTCTTTCATGCTGCTTTCCAAAATCATCCGTAAGGCCCTTGCGCCTGTGCCAGCTTCCATTGCTTTATGAGCAATGGCATGGAGAGCTTCGTCGGTAAAGGTAAGCTTTACTCCTTCAAGTTCAAACATAGCCGCAAATTGCTTGGCTACAGCATTTTTAGGCTTAATTAAAATATCTTTTAGATCTTCTAGCTTAAGTTCATTACAGTTGGCGATACTGTTAAAGCGACCGATAAACTCAGGAATCATCCCAAATTGAACAAAATCTTCAGGCTCTGCTTTCGATAAGAGCATACTCTTTTGATTAGGATCAATACTTTCTTTGGATTCATTAGTAAATCCAATCGTACTTCTTCCCAAACGCTTAGCTACCATTTTCTCCAAGTTAACGAAAGCTCCTCCTACAATAAATAGAATATTTTCGGTGTTAACTTTTATATATTCTTGGTTAGGGTGCTTACGTCCTCCTTTGGGAGGCACATTAGCTATAGTGCCTTCAACTATTTTTAGAAGAGCTTGTTGAACGCCTTCACCAGAAACATCTCGAGTGATAGAGACATTAGCGGTGGTACGGTTAATCTTATCAATTTCATCCACATAGATAATTCCCTGCTCAGCTTTGGCTACATCATAATCAGCCGCTTGCAGTAGACGCAGGATGATATTTTCAACATCTTCTCCCACATAGCCAGCTTCGGTAAGAGTTGTAGCATCAGCAATAGTAAAAGGCACATCGAGGATGGTTGCTAATGTTTTAGCTATTAATGTTTTTCCAGAGCCGGTAGGGCCAAAAAGAAGCACGTTAGATTTGCTAAAATCAATTTTATTTTCCCCATCCTCTTTATTTTTATTTAGCGCTTGTAAACGCTTGTAATGATTGTAGACGGCAACAGAAATTGTTCGCTTGGCACTTTCCTGGCCAATAATGTATTCATCCAGGCGCTCTTTAATTTCTTTAGGTTTTAATAGCTTTAGCTCATGATTAGGTGTCTTTTTTTTATCTACAATTCCTGCACAGAGGCGAACACATTTATCACAAATATATACGTTAGGTCCTGAAATAAGCTTTTCCACAGCTTCTTCTGAACGACCACAGAAAGAACAGGCAACTACTTCTTTAAGAGGCGTAGGTTTTTTTGACATCTTGACCTTTAAATAAATTATTTTTTAGGTGTAACAACTTCATCAATTAAGCCATACTCTTTTGCTTCAAGAGGACTCATATAAAAATCTCTTTCCGAATCTTGAGCAATTCTTTCTACATTTTGTCCTGTAGCTTCAGCCATAATTTCATGAATGCGCTTTTTTAAATAAAGAATCTCTTTCGCTTGCAAGGCAATATCAGCAGAAGACCCGCCGACGCCTCCAATAGGTTGGTGAATCATAATCCGGCTATTAGGTAAGGCATAGCGATGGCCTTTTGTGCCTGCAGCTAGTAAAAGAGCTCCCATGGAAGATGCTTGGCCTATACAGTAAGTATTGATGCGGCAGCCCATCCATTGTAGGACATCGTAGATAGCTAAACCAGCAGTAATGTAGCCACCCATAGAGTTGATGTAAAGATTGACATCTTTTTTAGGATCTTCCATTCTTAAAAATAGAAGTTGAGCGACAACTACATTGGCCACATGATCAGTGATATCGGTTCCAATAAACACGATGCGGTCTTTAAGTAAGCGGGAAAAAATATCCATCGATCGCTCGCCCCGCCCAGTATCTTCAATCACATAAGGGGTCAGTGAGTTTTTTGATCTTTCTTCATTCATAACAATCCTTATTTCTTGTAGCTTCTTCAAACTTATAAGATGAAATATTCCGCAAGTCAAGTATTAATCTATATGCTGGGCTTGCTCGACAAGAAAGTCCTTAGTTTTTTGAGTGATTAAAAAACTATACAGTCTTTCTCGCATATCTTCTGCTTTCATCGATTCGTCAATAACAGCGGTCTCTTGGCTAAGCATTTGTTTCATAAACTCTTGTATGATTTCTTCTTGAGAAACCTCTATTTGATGATCGTCTGCTATCTCGCGTAGAAGATAGAATAGGCGATAAGCATTTTCAATGCTTTGAGTGATCTGCTGTCTGGCTTCTTCAGATTTTTTTTCACGCTCCTCGGGGCTTAGGTTTGCTTTCCGAATATTTTTAAGCGCTTGCATGATTTGCAATTCTTTATCTTCTTTTGTCAATGAATAGGGAATATCAAACGGATATTTTTCTGCTAGCTGTTTTTCAATTTGGCGTCGTTGCTCCATCTGGGCATACTCATCTGCACGCTTTTCCAAGTTTTTTTCAATACGGGCCTTTAATTCTTCTACGGTAGGAGCACCGGCTTTGGCAGCTAGTTCGTCATTGATCTCAGGAAGAAGCGCTTGTTGATGAGCGGTGATGGTAATTTTGCAGCGGGTAGGCTTGAAATTTGCATGCTCAGAATGATCATGTGTAGGATCTTCACAAGTCTCTGCATGGGTAGAGTCTTGTTCACTCATGCCCTCTACAACATCGTTGACATTTTTGCCAATAAGAAGATTGTATAACCATGCTCCTAGCTTGCCCTTTTCTACCTGAAAGCGGGAGTCTTTACAAATTTCAAAGTTTTCATCCATATTTTCGATAGTTAAGTCAACGTAATCCCCTTCAATGATAGGATGATCCACCTTATCTTCCCAAGTCGCATGAGAAAGTTGAATTTGCTGCAGAATCTCTTGGACCTGGGCAGGGCTAATAGGTTCCTTTTGAGCTTTTTTAACGGTCAGTTCATCTGGCTTGACTTTTGGTACCCGCGGGTCTGCTTCATATTCGATGACTAAGTGGGCCCCTTCTTCAAGAGAAATTTCTTTAATTTGTGGGCGTTGGATGGTATTCCTACTAAAAGGGTAAGCCTGGGTAAGTTCAAGAGCTTCTTGGAAAGCAGTGTTGACCAGAAGATCCTTCCATTCTTGGTGGACAGGAGCTTTATAATTTTGCACCACGAAATTTTCGGGAGCCTTTCCTTTACGGAAGCCAGGCAAGGTCACTTCTTTATTAACATTTTTAATAGCTTTTTTGTAGGCCGCCTGGGTTGCCAGAGGAGAGACAGTAATCTCGAGTTTTATTTTACATCCTGGTGCACGTGAAAAGATAACATGAAGGTTATCATTTTTATATTCGTTTTGTTGAGCTGACACAAAAATACCTCATAATAAAAGATGGAGAGGAAGATAGAAAAAAACTACTTATCCTAGGAATCAAAATTTTAAATTATCATAAACGGAAATTAAGAAGATATTGCTAAAGTAGCGGGTGATGAGATTTGAACTCACGACACTCACGTTGGCAACGTGATGCTCTACCCCTGAGCTACACCCGCAGTCTATTTCCTATGCCTAAAAAGTTTATCAATAGCGGGTGATGAGATTTGAACTCACGACACTCACGTTGGCAACGTGATGCTCTACCCCTGAGCTACACCCGCACGATTTTTAAGCGCAGAAGTAGAAGTATAAAAATATAAAGCTTTTCTAACAAGGAAAAAAGAGAGGACGCTAAAGGTTGTATGTCGAGGGTCTTTTTAAAGTTTAAAGTCTCCTTAAGAAAAAGATTTTGACCGAGAAGCAAAAAGTGTTATTTAATCTCTCCAGAGGCTGTGTAGTTTTAAAAAGGATTAACAGTAGATCCTTTCTATTGCATTCATACAGAATCCTTTGCTTGGCAGCCAGAAAGCAAGGAGCTTTTTTATTTTCGTAAAAATAAAAAGAAAAAATAGGGGTTATTTCATAAAGTTAAGGCAAGAGGCCAAGGAATAGAGCAATTTTTGGTAAGCTTAGCGTAGTTTATGTGGATGAGGGATGTTAAATGGGATGGATCCTTAGAAAAAATAAAGCTAAAAAATTTTTAAAGAGGGAGGCGGCAAAAGAAAAAAATGCTAGCCACGTTTATAAAAATTGGCAACTAAAGCTTTAAGGGCTAGAGAGAAAAAGACTTTAAATAGCTAAAAAACAAGAGGAATGAGGATTCAAGTTAAAAGAGATAAATATAGATTATAAGAAAGATAAGTCAAAGAATAGGGAATGCTACCTCTCTTTCGTCCCTAATTTTTCTTAAAAGTTCAGAGGTTAAAGAAAGAAAAAATATAATAATACTTGAATTTATTTACGAATTTTAGTTTGTTTTGACAACATGATCTTAACTTTATATACTGCGCCGATGTGGACAGTAGCTCTTACCCTTCATAAAAAATAAATTTTAAGAATATAACATGCTAAACTTTCGAAAGCTTAAGCAAGATTACTCGTCAGCTTTATTAAAAGATGGAAAAGCTCTCTATGAAAAAGGGACAGTTTCGTCGGCAAAGATTGTCACTTTAGACGCTCAACGTGTCCGTTTGAGTTGTAAAGTACAGGGAGCCTTTGAAAAAACTTACAATTGTGAAATAGAAATTGATAGGCGTGAATCCACAACCATGGATTCTGATTGCGATTGCCCTCATCAGTATGATTGTCAGCATTTATCTGCTGTTCTGTTTTATTTAGAAGCGCATTTAGATGAAACCATTGTAAAATACTCTAAAGAGACTGATCTAGGCAAAAATCCAGCTATCGATGAATCTGAAAAGGAGACCCTACGAGAAACCTTTAAGGAAGCGGAAACTAAGGAAACCGTGCGTCGCAACAAAAAACAGCAAAAAGAGCTGCTTATAGAATATGTAGGGGCATCGGATGTTTTAGGAAAATCTCCTTTTTTCCTTCCCGAAGAAGAGCTAATACAAGATAAAGCAGAATTGGCTATCATCTTCTCAAATATAGCCCCTACTTCCCCGCAATCTTATGTGGAAGTGCAGCTAGCTTTAAGGTTGCCTTTTCGTTCTAAGCCTTTAAATATCGCTAATGCTCGAGAGTTCTTGGATTCTTTATGTTATCAAGAGCCTTTTTACATTGGAAATAAACGTTATTATTTCACTTTGCAATCCTTTGATGAGGATAGTGCCCAAACTCTTAAAATGCTGATGAATTTTGCACGTTTCCCTGAAGTAAAAGAAGATCGCAATTTACGCCTTATCCACATTGATTTAGAAGCCTTCGGAAATCTTCTTGCTCAGGCTTATGAGGGAGCTATTGCTCGCCCTAAAGCTTTAAACACCTCTTATGAAACGGAGGCTGAACATCCCTTGTTGCCTTGTTTTTATTGTGGGACTATGGAGGAGCCCTTACGTTATTCAGGCCAGCTTGGGAAGTTGCGTTTTGAATTAGAATATATAAAAGCAGATAGCCCTAAAATCCTGGTTAATCCAACTTTGATGATTGACGAGGATCAGAGGGTAACTTTACCAGAAGTGCGCCTCTTTGAATGTGCCAAGCCTGGCTTATTGTATCAAAACAATTATTATAGATTCCAGCCACGTATTCGACGCAAACATCTCCGTAATCTACCAGCTATCCGTGATGTAACCATCCCTGAAGCTCTTTTTGGAACTTTCGTTGAAAATTCTTTACCTGAGCTTATGCGCTATGCAGATATTTATAATCGTGAGATTATCGATCGCTTTGTGACCTTACCTTTTGTGGGTAAGCTACGTGCTATTTGCGATATAAATTATTTAAATGGTGAGCTAGAAGCCGCGTTACAGTTTATTTATGATGATATTGTTGTACCTGCGGCTCCTTCGCAAATTAATCCTAATCACATCTTACCCTTTGTAACAACAGAAGGAATTTTAGCACGTAATTTGACAGAAGAGCAAAAAATCTTACGTGAACTCTTCCAAGATTTTATTTACGATCCTTCGACCGGTTTTTTTATTGCCAAAACAGATAAAAAAATTATTGAATTTATGACCGATATTATCCCTCATAATCAAGATCGTATTAAATTTAATTGCCCTGAAAATCTTTTAGATCAATTTATTTATGAAGAGACTAAATTCAAAATTCACCTTAAAGAAACCGATCGTATTGACCAGTATGAAGTGCACATTAAGGTGAATGGGTATTTAAACGGCTTTACCTTAGATATGTTGTGGGAATGTTTATCAACAAAGCGCGCTTTTGTAGAGTTAGCACGAAAAAAGAGCACGAAAAAGAAAGATTCTGCTTCTAAATCGCATAAAATTCTCGTTTTAGAGCTGGATAAATTGGCGCCAATTATCCAATTACTAGATGATATAGGGGTTAAACAGCTAGCAGACCATGTGCAGGTTTGTCCTTTGTGGAGCTTATCAAGTATCGATGTCAAGGCTTACCAAGGTTTACCTCTAGATATTACCATGAGCCCTAAGCTAAAACTCATTCAAGAGCAGATGTTAGGAATGGCTGTTCCTTGCACAAGTGTTATTCCTAAAAATATTCAAGCCTCTCTTAGATCCTATCAAAATGAAGGTGTGAGCTGGCTTAACCGTTTACGTGACATGCATTTGAACGGTATCTTAGCTGATGACATGGGTCTGGGAAAAACTTTGCAATCCATTATTGCAATTACGCAGCATAAACTTGAGCATCCTAAAGCTATTTCTCTTGTTGTTTGCCCTACTTCTTTGGTTTATAACTGGAAAGAAGAGATTGGTAAGTTTAACCCTCAGCTTAAAGTATTAGCTGTAGACGGCACTCCCACTCAACGTAAAAAGTTATTAACCTCTATTCGCGACTTCGATGTCATTATTACCTCTTATAGTCTTTTACAAAAAGATGTAGATTTCTATATTACTATTAAGTTCGGTTATTGCATTCTAGATGAGGCCCAGCATATTAAGAATCGGGGAACCCGCAATGCCAAATCGGTAAAAATGATACAAGCCGCTCATCGTCTAATCTTAACAGGTACGCCTATAGAAAATTCATTAGATGAGCTATGGAGCTTGTTTGACTTTTTAATGCCTGGCTTGCTCAGCAGTTATGAAAGGTTTGTGGAAAAATATATTCGGCATCCTTCCCAGCCTGCCGGCTCCCAACTGGAAATTTTACGCCAGAAAGTTTCTCCTTTCATTTTACGGCGCATGAAACAAGACGTTCTTTCCGAACTACCGCCTGTCTCTGAAATTGTCTACCATTGCCATCTTTCTGAAACTCAGCGTGAGCTTTATCATTCTTATGCCGCCTCGGCAAGGGAAGAACTCTCTAAGCTAGTCAAGCGGGAAGGCTTTGAAAAAATTCAGATTCATGTGCTAGCCACACTGACTCGTTTGAAGCAGATTTGCTGCCATCCAGCAATCTTTGCTAAAGACAAAGCAGAAGTGGGGGATTCTTCTAAATACGATATGTTGATGGAGTTGCTGCAAACCCTTATAGAGGGAAAGCATAAAACTGTTATCTTCAGCCAGTATACGCGCATGCTTAATATCATGCGGGAAGATTTACAAAGGCAAGGTATTCCTTTTGAATATCTGGATGGAGCTAGTAAAAATCGTTTAAATATTGTAAAAAAATTTAACGAGGATCAAAATATCCCTGTTTTTCTAGTGTCTTTAAAGGCCGGGGGTACAGGGCTAAATCTTGTCGGAGCTGATACCGTCATTCATTATGATATGTGGTGGAACCCGGCCGTAGAAAATCAGGCAACAGATCGCGTGCATAGAATTGGGCAAAAAAATGCCGTTTCAGCATATAAATTGGTGACACTCAATACAATCGAAGAAAAAATCATGGAGCTGCAGAATCGTAAAAAAGGTCTTGTGAAAAAAGTCGTAAGCTCAGATGACGAAGCTATCTCGAAATTGACTTGGGAAGAGGTGTTGGAGTTGTTGCAAACATAAAAGGTACAATAGAGGCCACATGAGTAAGAAAAATCAATTAGGAATTAAAGATAACTTTAGTAAAATGGCCCGTTCTGCTTTTGGGCAGCTTACTAAGTTTCGTGGCGTCTTCTCAAATGATATTGGCATTGATCTTGGAACAGCTAACACGTTAGTTTTTGTTAGAGGAAAAGGAATCGTTTTAGCAGAGCCTTCCGTTGTGGCTGTTGATTCTACTACTAATGAAGTTTTGGCTGTCGGCCAAAAAGCAAAAGCGATGTTAGGCAAGACTCCTCGTAAGATACATGCCGTCAGGCCGATGAAAGACGGGGTGATCGCGGATTTTGAAATCGCCGAAGGTATGCTTAAAGCTTTAATTAAACGTGTGACACCTTCACGTAGCTTATTTCGACCTAAAATTCTTATCGCTGTTCCTTCAGGCATCACAGGAGTAGAAAAGCGTGCAGTAGAGGACTCTGCTCTGCATGCTGGTGCTCAAGAGGTCATCCTTATAGAGGAGCCTATGGCTGCAGCAATTGGAGTCGATTTGCCTGTCCATGAAGCCTCTGCCAATATGATTATTGACATTGGAGGAGGGACAACAGAAATTGCTATTATCTCTTTAGGGGGAATTGTAGAATCCCGTTCTTTAAGGATTGCAGGCGATGAGTTTGACGAGTGCATTGTCAATTATATGCGCCGTACTTACAATTTGATGATCGGTCCTAGGACTGCAGAAGAAATTAAGATGACCATTGGGTCAGCTTATCCCTTGGGAGGTAACGAACTAGAAATGGAGGTTCGTGGACGAGATCAGGTGGCAGGGCTACCTGTAACCAAAAGAATTAATTCCGTAGAAATTAGAGAATGCTTAGCTGAACCTATTCAACAAATTATTGAGAGCGTTAAGCTAACGTTAGAAAAATGTCCTCCTGAATTAGCGGCCGATTTGGTGGAAAGGGGAATGGTTTTAGCGGGAGGAGGGGCTTTGATTAAAGGCATTGACAAAGCTTTGATTAAAGAGACAGGCTTACCGGTTATCATCGCTCAAAATCCTTTACTTGCCGTATGTTTGGGCACAGGAAAAGCGCTAGAATATTTGGATAAATTCAAAAGACGTAAACAATTGTAAATGATAGGTAAATAGGTAAGCATTAGCAGACAGAGTTTAAAGCTAACCCAGCTAATTTTAAGATCTCCAGTGACCCAATATTTATAAAAATTCTTAGCTGCTTTTAAAAGAATTCTAAAGATGAGATCAATGGTTATCAAGCAATAGTGCTGTGTGAGTATTCATATTTTTCATTTTCTCCTACCTTACTTATTAAGCTTGTTTAGATAAAAAATAGATCAGGACTCTACTTGGTGATACCTATTGAATTTTTTAGGCTTGGCTAGAGGAGAATAAGGGTGCTTAAAGGTTGGCAATATGAAAATTAAAAATCCGCGTCTTAACGAATGGATTGAAGAGATGCGGCAATTAACGCAACCTGATCGCCTCATTTTATGCGATGGTTCTTTAGCTGAATATGACCAGCTGTGTGAGCAAATGCTAAAAGCTGGCTCTTTTCTTCAACTTAATCCTAGTAAGCGTCCCCATAGTTTTCTTTGCCGTTCCGACCCACGCGATGTCGCGCGTGTAGAAGAAAGTACTTTTATTTGTTCAAAAAATAAGGAAGATGCTGGGCCTACCAATAATTGGCGCGATCCTCAGGATATGAAAAAAACTTTGAAAGCTCTTTTTAAAGGATGTATGCGAGGACGTTCCATGTATGTTATTCCTTATAGCATGGGTCCTTTAGAATCTGATATTTCTCATATAGGAGTAGAGCTTACAGACTCGCCCTATGTCGTCGTCAGTATGCATCATATGACTCGTATGGGCCAAAAAGTATTGGATGTGTTAGGGGAGACTGGCTCTTTTGTTCCCTGTATACATTCTGTAGGAAAGCCTTTGGCTGATGGGGAGAAAGACACCTATTGGCCTTGTAATCCTGATCATCGATATATTGTACATTTTCCTGAAGAGCGTACCATTTGGTCTTTTGGAAGTGGTTATGGAGGGAATGCTCTTTTAGGTAAAAAATGTTTTGCTTTGCGTATTGCTTCGGTGATGGCAAGGGATGAAGGGTGGCTGGCAGAACACATGCTTATCTTGGGGCTTACTAACCCTTACGGAGAGAAAAAATATATAGCCGCGGCTTTTCCTAGTGCTTGTGGTAAAACAAATTTGGCCATGTTGACCTCTACCCTTCCCGGCTGGAAGGTGGAAGCCATTGGTGACGATATTGCCTGGATGAAATTTGGCGCCGATGGACGTTTATATGCTATCAATCCGGAAGCAGGTTTTTTTGGCGTGGCACCAGGTACCTCAATGAAATCTAATTGCCAGGCTATGCGGAGCATTGAACGCAATAGCATTTTTACAAACGTGGCCTTGACAGATGAGGGCGATGTGTGGTGGGAAGGGATGACAGAGCAGATACCTAAGCATTTGAAGGATTGGTTAGGTCAGGAGTGGACTCCTACCTCTAAAGCTCCAGCTGCGCATCCAAACTCTCGTTTTACAGTTTCAGCTTCTCAATGTCCAGCTATAGACCCAGCTTGGCAAGATCCAAAAGGAGTGCCCATTTCCGCCATTGTATTTGGGGGCAGACGTTCCTCTCTACAGCCTCTATGTTTGGAATCTTTTAGCTGGCAGCATGGTGTTTTTTTTGGTGCTAGTGTCTCTTCTGAGATGACTGCCGCTGCTAGAGGAACGGTAGGTAAGCTACGGCGCGATCCCTTTGCTATGCTGCCATTTTGTGGTTATAACATGGGGGACTATTTTGCTCATTGGCTATCTATGGAAAAGCAGACTCATCCTGAAAAATTACCAAAAATTTTTTACGTCAATTGGTTTAGAAAAGGAGAGAAGGGTGAGTGGCTTTGGCCAGGATATGGCGAAAATATTCGTGTGTTGAAATGGATTTTTGAACGTTGCGCTGGGATAAACAATGCAATTGAATCACCTTTAGGCTATATTCCTGGCCCTACAGATCTTGACATAAGTAATTTACCTATTACAGAAGATGCCCTAGCTAACCTTTTTTATATAGATAAAGAACAATGGAAAAAAGAGGTGCACGAAACTAAAGCTTACTTCAGAATGTTTGGTGACCGATTGCCCAAAAGCCTGCTGCAAGAAATTCTTTCCCTTGAGTCACGATTGCAATGAATCTAGATAATCTTCATTTAAAATATATACGCAGGCTTATCCTAGTTTTAACCGCTAGTGGAGCTTTAAATATTATTCTCCTTTCTCTCTTCTTTTATTGGTTTATTAAAGATGCTCCGCCACCCCTTTATTTTGAGCAAAAGCCTGCATTAAAACAAGAGCAACAAGTTCCTTTAGCTAGTACAAAGGGAAATATTGAATTAATCCATTATTTTCGTTCATTATCTTTTGATGAATTGGTAGCTAGGCTTTCAAATCATCAGCTAATAGAAAATGGTTATACGCAACGGGATATTGCTCTAGCCTGCTTGGTTGCATTTCATCATTTCGACTTATCGCGTGCCTTATTAGGCCAGCCACCTTTGGCGCAGCAACGTTCTATTATATATGGTCAGCTTAAAAGTGGGCAACCCGCTATGATTACTGTTTATCCAGGATTATCGGACGAAAATTTTCAAGCGGTTATCCAATTTGCTAACACTGAAAGATGGCCTTTAACTAGCAAAGGACTGTTTTTGCAGCTTAAAAAATTTAAAGAGCGGGAGGATGCTAGTTTATCCGATGCGTTTTTTATGACCTCAGAATTTCTTGCTGTAGAATGGCTTTTTAATCGAGCTGAAATGCCAGTAAGTAAAATAGAGCTACAAAATATGCTTTTGGACGGTACATGGGGCATGCTATCAGGCTTTGCTGAGCAACAAAAAATTGTCCAAGATCTTTCAGCTGCTAGAAGGCAACGTTTTTTATTAGAATATGTGGATGGTCAGTCCAAACATGCGGCTTATCTACTCTTGAAAGTAGATGGGGAGTTTGCTTTGAATAAACTCGATGATTATCATGTACTAGCTTTACTAGCACTATTAGAAGATAAAACTTCTGAAAGTGAAAAGTATGCTTTAGACCTGCTGGACAGGCCGCGCAGTGATAATGTATGGAAAGCTGCAGGAGCTAAATTATACCAGTATGCAGGAGAGCTGATTCCTGAAAACAATTTACCTCATGGTGCTATGAAACGCTTTATATTAGGGGCTTCTTCCGCCGAAGTACCTCTTAAAAAGCCCATCATCAGAGAAAATCCCTCTAAGCCTCTTGTCCCTCTATCACCTCCTCCTCCAACCCCATTTAATTCTTCCCCTAAAAAACCTGCTAGTCAAACGTTAGCACCTAAAGCTCCTAAGTCACCTACTTCTTTTCCTTCCGATCGTTTATATATTGTTCAAGAAGGCGATTCTCTATGGAAAATTTCTCGGCGCTTTAAGGTCGATATTGAGGTTTTGCGTGACTACAATAAACTTAAAACAGATGCTCTGAAACCCGGCACACCTTTAAGAATTCCTTCTTAAATTGTAACTTTAGAAAATCTTTTCACACCAGTAGAAAAAAATCCTAGATTGTTTTGCCATCACTAAAACAGTTTTTCCTGACTTGGACACTCGTTAGACTTAAAACATTGATTATAAGATTTTAATCTACTTCTTATGCAGTTGCGTGCTTTGTAAAATCCCTTTTGTTAAGCAGAGACACATCTTTCAGAGGGTTGGGTATGCAGACTAAGTTTTTTTAAAGCGTATTATCAATGTTTGTTGTTTTGGCTATGAATAAGATGACAAAGCTTGGAATGCCCAAAGGGCATCGGGTGCTAACTTAGGTGGTAGTACTTAACAGACGAGCTATAAGATCATTTACGCAAGAAGGCCACTTATAAACTAGAAGTGTCAAACTCAGAAAAAAAATTGCAAATCATTTTAAAATAATATAAAAACTAGTTGAACACTCAACTGGTTAAAACTAAATAAACCTATGAACTTAGAAAGCCTATCTACTCCTCAATATATATTTCCTGTATTTAAAGAAATGGAAGAAACTTCTACTACCTCGGAGGAAAAAACCGTAGTATATACTGAAATCGCTTTAAGAATATTTACAAGGCTAGCATTGCAAGATTTATGTCGTACAGAGCTGGTATGCAAAAAGTGGAAACAAATTATTCACGAAAATAAATCTCAATTGATAGAAAGAAATAATTTATACGAAAATTTTTATCTTCAATATTTTAAAGCTGCCTTGCGCAAGGAAAAAGAGCAGAATGATGCAGGTAGAAACATTAAGCTTTCTAAGGGCTCTGATTTTTTAACCTCTACATACCCCACACTTCATCATAGTATTATAAGAAACTGTATTCAATGGTTTAACCAAACCATGCCAAGTAGTGACATGTTTTGGAGTCCATATTACTCTCAAAAATTACAACCCTACCTAGGGTGGCTATCAGATTGCGTAAATAGAATTGCTTACTTTATCTTTCGAAGCGACAAATTTTTCTCACCAAGTAAACGGGAAGTGTCCTATGTGTTAGAATTAAAACTTGCCGTCCAAAAAAAGGATTTTTTGCAAGAAAGCCTATGTATCGAAAAACTAGGCGATATTTATGTGGAAAAAAGAACTTCTAAAACGCTTCTTCAAGCTGCAGGACTTTATAATTATGCTTTAAAAAGACATTCTTTATTATCTTCTTCAGAAGATAAAGGAGAAATTCTTAAAGAGAAGCTTTTCAAAGCTCAAAATCTTCTTATTAAACTATGCGAAGGAGAACCTATAAGCCTTGAACAAATGCAGAAACAATTTGAAAGCAATCGCAGCGCATTAAAAAAATTTAGAGAAGAAGTAGAGAAGAAAATTCAAGTTCTCGGACCAAATCCTTCTTCTCAACAAGTAAAAGAGCTTTACCAAGGTATTGCTCTACATATAAAAAGTTTTTTCGGTTTTCTTGTAAAGCAAGCGATAGACATTTTAGGCCCGGCACCTTGTGAATATGCAATGATAGGTTTTGGTTCCTTAGCGAGGGAGGAAATGACACCCTACTCTGATTTAGAGTTTGGTATTCTTATAGAAAAAGATTCTTCTTCTAGCAGAAATTATTTTAGACATCTCACTGCTTTACTGCATTTAAAAGTCATTAATTTAGGAGAAACTATTCTTCCTGCTTTGAATATTCCGCGTATAAAAGAGATAGATTTTTTTGATAGTATTACCCCTAGAGGTTTTGCTTTTGATGGGGAAGGGGTAGAAGGAAAAGGCTGTAAAACGCCTCTGGGTAATGGGATAACATTTGAGCTTATTCAAACTACTGAAAAGATGTCGCAATATGTTGCTAAAGATGAAAAAGGCCAATGGTGGCATGAGAAAGAACCTCATCTTCCTATGGAACTTTTGACATTCACTCATCTGTTAGGCAATCCAGAGCTAACCAAGCAATATGAGGAAAAAGTTCAAGAAAAACTTAAGGTTTTTTATCAAGAAGGCTCTGCTCTTCGTCAATATTTAGCTAAGCAGCATTTGTTTTATCAAGATATGGTAACTTTTTACCCAGGACTAGGAGACTTAAAAACACAAGGCATGCTTTTTAAAGCTAAGAATGACTTTTATCGCTTTCCTCATCTAGCCTTGGACCGGTTAGCCCTTCTCAAAGAAATCTCAGCAATGGATACTTTTACCAGGATTGATCGGTTAAAAGAAAAAAAGGTTTTAAATAAGGATAGCGCTAAAAAGCTAAAAGAATGGATGAGTGTAGCATTGTTAATGCGCCTAAGGACCTATTGTAAGTATAAAGCCCAAAATGAAATGATGAATCCTTTAATTCAACCTTTCGGATTGGAGGATCCTACACTTATCCAAAAGCAGCTTGCACTAGATAATGCAGCTTTAGCGCAGATAAAGAAGATTTACCGCGTTTTTATCCCTTTCGGCCAGGCTATCATCCATATGTTTTCATCAGGGGAAGAAGATTCCCTTAAGCTTTCCACTCTAGATGATTCACCCGAGATGGAAGGAGCCATAGCTTTAAGGCTTTTTCAACACCAAGAGGCAGAAAAGCGGTATAAGCAAGCTAGTGAAAAGGATTCCAAGAATAGTCATGTATTAAATGCTCTAGGAATGATTTACCTTGAGCAAAAAAGGTTAGATGAAGCGGCTCGATGTATCAATCAAGCACTTGAGATAAATAAAGAGAGCTATAATAAAAATTTTATAGCCCTGGCAAGAGATTACAATAATATGGGAATGGTTTATCAAGCTCAAGGGGATGCAGGGCAGGCGGCTAGGTATACCAAGATAGCGCTTGCCATTAAATTTTCACTTCAAGAAAAAGATTATGAGACTCTAGCAACGTATTACAATAATCTAAGCTCGATCTACCTAGACCAAGGAAAGTTAAAAAAAGCAGTTATGTATGTTAAGAAGGCACTCGAAATCAACCTTAAGCTTTTTAGGGAAAATGCTCTAAGCACGGCTGTATATTACAACAACCTTGGAATGATTTACAAAGATCAAATGAAGCTGGATAAAGCAGCTAGATATGTGAATCAAGCGCTCGAAATTAACAGTAAAATGTTTGACGAAAATCATCCGAGGGTAGCACATAACCACCATAATCTGGGAGTGATTTACTACGAGCAAGGAAATTTAGAAAAAGCGTCTGCATCTACTCACGAAGCGCTCAGAATCCGCCGCAAATTTTTTGGTGAAAATCATCCGATTTTAATAGGATCTTATAGTGCTTTAGGAATGATTTACTACGATCAGGGGCGTTTAAATGAAGCGGCTAAGTATTTAAATCATGCTCTTATAATTAACCGCAATCTTGCTAGGAAGAATGATCCAGAAACGGTACAAAGTTTCAGCAACCTGGCAAATATTTACCAAGAACAAGGAAATTTAAAGCAGGCGATTGAGTGTATCGAGGCTGCATGGCAAATCGCTTATAAACTATATAAAGAAAATCATCCAATTATGGCCATAATTTATGCCAATAGAGGGAAAATTTACCAAACGCAAGGGAATTTGATACAAGCGGCTAAAGATATCGAACAAGCTCTCAAAATTGATCGCAGAATTTTTGGTGAAAAACACCCGAATGTGGCATTTCATTATATTAATCTAGGAGTAATTTATCTCGATCAAAGTAAGTTAGGGGAAGCGGCTCTTGTTCAAAATAATTTAAATAAAAAAACTCCTGTTCGCAGAAAGCTAGATGAAGTAGTTCTCGATCAAAAAAAGGTAGAGGAAGCGGCTAGGTGCATCAATCAAGCGTTATCTATTGATTCTAAGCTGTTTGGCAAAAATTATCGCCTGATGGCGAGCTTTTACAATGGTTTGGCTCAACTCATTTACAAAGCCCAAGGCAATTTAAAAGAAGCAAAAAAGCTTATTAGGCAAGCGCTTGCAATTGACAAGAAAATTTTTGGTAAAAATCACCCTAAGGTAGCAAGAGATTACAACAATCTAGGAATGAATTATGAAGCCCTAGGAAAATTTGAAAAAGCAATTAAATATGTTAATAAAGCGCTTAAAATTGATCGTGAAATTTTTGGTAAAGATCATCCGCGAATGGCATCGGGTTATAGCAATCTAGGGCTGGTCTACAAGGCTAAAGGAGAGTTTAAAAAAGCAGCAAAATATGCTGAGCGAGCTTTCGAGATCAATCGCAAGGTTTTTGGAGAAAATCATCCCAAAATGGCTGATTGTTACCGTAATCTTACATCCATTTACCAAGCTCAAGGAGATGGAGCCAAAGCAGTTTTCTGCTTTCAGAATGCTTTACGTATTGAACTTCAACCTCTTCTTGAGAATAACCCCAATATGGTCATTCGCTATTCCCCATGCAAAATTGACTCAAAATCATTCAAAAACTAGGCTTAGAGAGAGCAGTTAAATTGCCTCACTAAGATAACATGTAATCAAAATACCAATTGTTGAAATTGCTCTTGCAAGAGGGGCAAAAAATAATAAGAGAATTAAAAATGATTGATAAATATGGAACAGCCTTTGCGAAGATAGCTGGAAGCCTGGAGGAGAAGAAGCTATTTAAAAAATTTTAGCTTAGACGGAAAAGTTTTTTAGATCGGCGCAAACTAGGTGAGTAGACGGGGGATTGTTTATACCCGCGTGACTTATTTTAGCCGTCATGCAGAATTAAGAAATTTAGCCTCTTTCAATTCACCTGAACCCTTTCTTCAATTTTTTTAATATATTTTTAAACTTGATTAAGCTCTTTCTTTGCCTATAGCGTTTTTAAGTCTTTAATTTATCACCCTTAAAATAGGCCCGACTATCGATAATCACTTCATGAGCAAGGCCTGTGATGCCTATCAGATTAACAATTAGCATACAAGTAATACAGAGGTCAGCAAGGCCCCATACTAAATTTATCTGAATCAAAGTTCCTAAGGGAATCAGTAAAATATAAAGATAGGTAAAGGGGCGTGCAAAACGATGCCCTCCTAGATAAGTGATCGCTTGCGTGGCACAATAAGCCCAGGCAAGAATAGTAGTAAACCCAAACATAATGAGGGCAATGATGACCACATATTCACCGATTTGATGTCCCAGGCCTATACGAAAAGCATAAGTGACCATATTGGTGCTTTGTAAATCACCGTGCTGCCAAGCACCCGTAACCAATAAAACAAGGCCTGTCATCGTACATACAATCAAAACCATACAAGGAGCCACAAGAGACACAAGCCCATCGATTACAGGATGTTCGGTACGTGCGCTTGCTTGTAAAATGGGTACAATTCCGGTGCCTGCATCTGTAGCAAAAATAGCTCGGTTAAAGCCAGTCGTGATGGCTTTTAAGGTGCTACTTCCTATGATGCCCCCCGCTGCTGCTTGAAAGTTGAAAGCGGAGGTGAACATTAATTGCAAAGCAGGCAAGACCTTTTCACGATTTAAATAGAGGATAATCAAAGTAAAAGTAAGGTATAGAAAAGCTTTTAAGGGCACGATGATGGAGGCAAAACGTGCAATTCTTTGAATGCCGCCTAATAAGACGAGTCCAATAAAGAAAGCAAATATAAAGCCACACAATAAAGGGGAAAAGCCCATCTTTTGGATTGGAAGCGTCATGGAATTGATCTGAGCAAAATTACCTACTGCTAAGGCAGCAAATATAGTGAAAATACAAAATATTTTAGCTAAGCTGTCTAAGCCAAGCCCTTTACTTAGATAGTACATAGGGCCGCTTACATACTCTCCACCTTCATCTTTCTGACGATATTTGGCTCCTAAAATGCAGCTTGAATATTGGATTGCTGAGCCAAAAAAAGCAATGATCCACATCCATATTAAAGCACCCGGCCCACCTGTTGAGAGGGCTATAGCCATACCGGAGATATTGCCGGTGCCAAAATTTCCTGCCAATACAGTAGAAATGGCTTCAAAATAACTAATATTTCCCTGTGCGTTTTGTTGTTGTTTAAGTAGATAACTAAAGCTGTTTTTGAGCCTAGCAATTTGAAAGCCACGAAGTTTTATGGTGAAATAAAGGCCTAAGAGTATGATAAAGGGGAATACAACACACAAGGTGAAAATTTGATTGGTCCTTTCTAAACTTGGCATTATATAAAGGTCCATTAAATTCTCGATTTTATTAGTTAATAGTTTTTTAGAAAAAAATAGTAAAAAATGAAGGAATCCCTCTAAAGATTAGGGGAAAAAGGTAAAAAAGTTAGCAAAAAAATCAATTCTTGCATGCATGCGGACAAAATATCACAAAATAAGCTAGCTTTCAAGAAAATTATTTGAAAGGTAGGGGTTGCTTTCTTGATTTAAAGCTTTGCATATTGTATTATTTTTCAGTAATTTACAATTTTTTTTTATCTATGGATTTTATACATCAACCTTATGTACCTGGTGAGACAATTGCTGCTATAGCCACCCCCCCGGGAGAAGGAGGCGTGGCGATTGTCCGGATATCGGGCAATCAAGCTTTTGACGTAGCAAAAAAAGTCTTTTCCGGTCCTGTGCATAGCTATAAGTCCCATACTGCTCATTATGGTCAAATACGCGACTTGAATAATCAGCCTATCGATGATGTGTTGCTCTTGGTCATGCGTGGACGTCGCTCTTACACAGGGGAAGATACTGTGGAAGTGCAATGTCATGGGGGTAGCTTGATTACCCGCCATGTATTAGAAGTTATATTGAAAGCAGGTGCAAGAGCCGCTCGCCCAGGCGAATTTACTTTTAAAGCATTTATGAATGGTAAACTAGATCTGGCGCAAGCTGAGGCAGTACAATCTTTGATTGGTGCTAGGAATGAATATGCCCTCCAAGCCGCAGAAAGCCAGCTAAAAGGCTCCTTATCCGCGAAAGTATTAGGCTTTCAAGAACGTCTCACCTTGATCGCTGCTATTTTAGAGGCCTGGGTAGATTTTCCCGATGAAGGGCTTGAATTTACTACGCTAGAAGAGATTTGCCAGGATTTGGAGGCTATTCTTATAGATATGCAATCTCTTTTTAACACGTTTCGCGATGGAAAAATATTACAGGAAGGAATTTCACTTTGTTTGGTAGGTTGTCCCAATGTAGGCAAATCTTCTTTAATGAATGCACTCCTCGATAAAGAGCGTGCAATTGTTTCTCATTTTCCTGGAACAACACGTGATATTGTCGAAGATGAAATACGTTTAAATGGGCTTAATTTGCGCCTGCTAGATACAGCAGGGATTCGGGTGACAGATGAGCTAGTTGAGCAAGAGGGCATTCGCCGCTCCAAAGAAGCTATGGGACAAGCGGATCTTATTCTTCTTGTGTTAGATGCTACCAAAGGGATCGAGGAGCAGGATCACTTTTTGCTTAAGGAAGTCCCTGCTGCTAAGACGATTGTGATATGGAATAAGATCGATTTGCCCCATGTATCTTTACCTGCTATCGCTCATCTACCCTATGTAGTGCCCTTATCGGCAAAACAAAAAATAGGACTCGATCGATTACGGCAGGTGATCGACTCTGTCATTTGGAAAGAAGGACCTCCTTCTAAAGAGGAGGTATTGATCACTAATGTCCGCCATCGAGAAGCCCTACAACTCTCTATTCAAGCAGGCCAAAATGTCTTATCAGGTTTAAAGGGGAATATCTCCCCAGAGTTTTTATCGATGGACATGCGGCAATGCTTAGCTGAACTGGGGAAAATTATTGGAACAAACATTTCAGAAGATATATTATCCGCCATATTTTCGACATTTTGCATCGGTAAATGATTAGATGAATAGAAAAGAAAAAGCAGCCAAAATTTTTGCAATATTAAACAAGCTTTATCCTAATCCTCCTATTCCTCTTTTACATAAAGATCCTTATACTCTCCTCGTAGCTGTGCTATTGTCTGCTCAATGTACCGATAAATGCGTTAATCAAGTGACCCCTAAGCTTTTTGCTAAAGCTGATACGCCCGAGAAGATGGCCCAGTTAGACATAGAAGATATTCAAAAGATTGTCCGTCCTTGTGGACTTTCTGCACGTAAAGCTGCTGCTATCCATCGCCTCTCAGAAATTCTTGCAGAAAAATATCAAGGCAAGGTGCCTGACACCTTTGAAGAACTAGAAGCCTTGCCAGGCATTGGCCATAAATCTGCGTCTGTGGTCTTAAGTCAATCTTTTGGCAAGCCTGCTTTTCCTGTAGATACTCATATCTATCGATGCGCCCTACGCTGGGGGCTAAGTAAGGGGAAAACAGTTGCAGCAGTAGAAAAAGATCTTAAGCTCCTCTTCCCTCAAGAGACTTGGAATAAATTGCATCTACAAATCATCTATTTTGCGCGTGAATACTGTTCGGCTCGTCATCCTCATGTGGATAGATGTCCTATTTGCAGGATAATAACTCCATCGTAAGCGAGCTTATAGATATGCTTGCGAGGTAGGCAAGCTAGCAAAAAGCATTCTTTAAAATGTTATTAAGGAATAGTTTGCAAAAAAGCTTTTAAGAGTATAAATAAAGAATAACAACGCTAAAAAAGCTATAATAGGTTTTGAACGCATCCTATAAGAAGGTAAGGCTATGACTTATTCTCCCCCTAAAGTTTCGCAGGAGAGTAAAATTTTTGGACAACAAAAGATGGGAGTAGATCCGCAAAGAGATAAGCAATCGCTAGAAGCTTTTCTGGATAGTAAAGTGTCGCATGTTGTTGCTTATCATATTTTTCCTTCAAATATTCCTTTGCTTGGACAGGTGCAAGCGATAAAGAGCCTTAAGGAAAGATCTATTTTGCCTACAGAGCCTGCATCATCGGTTACCCAGCAAGTCCTTCAAGAGTGGAGGAAAGACCTAGAAATAGATCCTGAGGATCTTTATGAAATCATCGAGCAGCGGGGATTAAGAGATGCCGATAGCCAATTTAAAGTGCTGCGTCTTTATCTTGAGAAGTTTTCTGTACCTATAATCCTTAAAATAGAAAGTTTTGCTGGGCTCTCCCTAGATCAAAAGCTTGAACTTTTCAAAATAGCGCTTGTGTATGATTCTTCTACTGTAAATGAATGGCGAGCGGCATTTTCCAAATCAAATCGCCAGTTTTTCAGCCATAGCAGTAGTTTAAGTGCAGTGTTGGAAAAGTTCATCGATATAAAAGAAGAGAATCGATTAATCGATGAGATCTTTCTTTATCTAACCAAGAAAGGGGAATCTATAGATATAACGGCAACTGATCGTTTTTTAGAAAAGATCTTGCAAGCTTTCGAGCCCTTTTTGCAACAAAAAGAAATGCTTATTTGGATTGCCTTTGCTTTCGATCGTCTAGCCCTCCTTTCAATTTCTACACAGGAAGAGAGCCTCAAAAGTCTACAGCTTATAGAGTGCTTAAGTAAGCTAGAGGACTCTCTTAAATATCCTTTAGTAGCTTTATTTTTCGATTCGTATTATTTTCCTTTATTTCTGCAAGTTAACTGTAAAATAGATAACGCTTCTTTGCCATTACTCCTCTTTACGCTTCTTAATTTTAGAAAAGAATGCTGGGAGGGGGTTTGTCAGCTATCTCCTAAAAAACTAAATCATGTTCTGTCTACTATTCTTCATATCAGTCTATCCCTTCTCTTAAGCGATGATCAAAAAAGCGCTCTCTTTCGCCTTGTATTTCTTTCAAGCCATAAACAGGAAATCTTTTTACAAGCAGTAGCTTTAAAAGGATTATTAGCTTTTCGCAACCCTAAGGTATTTGAAGGGTTAACACTTAAAGCGTCAAAAGATTTGCTGCCCAACCAATTTTTAAAGGCTCTCCAGCATTTATCTTTGCTCTCTACTTCTGAGCTTTCTTTTGATTTTTCTAAATATTTTACCACTTTTGCTTCATTTCGCCGCCCTCACGCTTTGATTGATTATGCTATTAAATTACAAAGATTAGAAGAGGAAGCAGGAAGGAGAGTTGTTTTAAAAAAGTTAAAGGAGTTTTTCCACGATGTTATGCAAGACCGATTTCACGATAAAAGATATGACTCTTCCTTAAGTCCTCATTTAAGCCATGTTTTTAATTCTTTTCCTGCCTTGGAAAAGCGCTGGAGAAGAAATGAGGTTCGATATTTTATTGACGAAAGCTTTTTAGGAGAGTCGCTAGCCTCTGCAGTTGTAGGGTGCATAGTGGAGGAGAGTGATGCTGTAGAAGATTTGCTTTTATGTACCACAGAAGTTTTAGGAAGTTGCCTTTCTATTGAGGGAAATTGTGAAGATAATAAAGCATTATTAGCCTATATCCTTGATGGGAAAAACAAGCTGTTGTGCATTAAAAGCCAGGGCAAAATGATTGGGAGAGCCATTGTACGCTTGCTTTGGAATGAAAATCTTGCAACGCCCGTTCTTTTTTTGGAAACTTTTTACAGTTCCTTACCTTATACGGAAACAAAACAAGGTATAGTTTCGCCTTATGACCAACTTGAAAAAGCTATTGTTAAAGCTGCCCTTGCTAAAGCATCTTCTCTTAGCTTGCCTCTTTTAAAAGCTTATTCATCTAATAATCCTGAGCATCTGCTTTATGAGCATGCCATTGTTTCCTTAGGGGGGAGAGCCCCTTATGAATGCTGTGATGCGATAGGGGCTACAGGAAGTGATGAACAATGTTTGAATAGCGTCTTTAGCATTCCAAAATCCCAGCTTATTCCCCGGGACGCCATAAAACCCTGGATTTCATGAGGCTGTAATGCCCAGACTCTGTTTCTTCTTTAGTTCTCTTTGCATATCTTATATCAGCTTTATCATAAGACTCGCTTGCATGGAATTGCTGATCCAAGGGATCACACTTTTCAGAAGGTGCACGATTAGCAGCCAAGGATTCAATAGGATGAGGATAATCTTGAGGAATGCCTTCAAAAGGAACCTCGGCAATACGTCCACAGACAAGAGGGATATTTAGCTTCTTTGCCATTTGAAGGGAGGCTTAGCATAAAGCCAATTCTAGAAATTTCTGAGCATTTTTATCAGGAATATCTAAATGAATTCCTTCTTGCAAAAGGACCTAGGCATTCCTTGGCCTAAGGAGATAAAGATGCTTAAAAAAGTTTAATTTTAGCCTCTTATTTGCATGTGGAACGGTTTGCGTAGTTAGTGTCTATCCATTTTAGATAAGCGCCCGATTGAACATTTTCAATCCATAGAGGATGATTGATGTACCATAGGATAGTTTCCTTAATGCCTTGGGAGAAGTTGTGATCAGGATGCCAGCCGATTTCTTTCTTAATTTTGGAGCAATCAATGGCATAACGGAAGTCATGCCCGGGGCGATCTTGCACGTATTCAATGAGCTTAATATAAGGCTCTTGATTAACCTGCTTGATCTCGGCAAAAATTTTGATGATTTCATGGATGAGATCAATGTTGCGCCACTCTTCTTCACCTCCGATATTGTAAGTTTCTCCTGAATTTCCTTTTTCCAGTAACATCCACAGCGCTTTGGCATGATCTTCCACATACAACCAGTCACGTACGTTAGTACCTTGCCCATAAATAGGTATAAGTTTTTTCTTAGACAATTAATGATGGTCAGAGGAATAAGTTTTTCAGGAAAATGATAAGGGCCGTAATTATTGCTGCAATTAGAGATGCAAGTAGATAGGTGGTAAGTTTTTCCATAAGCACGTACGAGATGATCGGAAGAAGCTTTTGAAGCAGAATAAGGAGAATTAGGTGCATAGGGGGTTGATTCTGTAAAAAAGCCTTCATTTCCCAAGCATCCATAGACCTCGTCGGTAGAAACATGATGGAAATGGATGTGAGGGAGCCTACGGATAACTTCTAAAAGGTGAAAGGTACCTAATACATTGGTCTCAATAAACTCTTTAGGCCCATGAATACTACGATCGACATGACTTTCGGCTGCAAAATGAATGATAGTATCAATCGCATATTCTCGGCACAGATGTTCAATAAAGACTTCATTCTTTATGTCACCTTGATGAAAAAGATAGCGCGGATCGTTTTCTACTTCTTTTAAGTTTTGAGGATTACCCGCATAGGTTAATAAATCAAAATTAAGACATAATCCTTTAAAGTGAGGGACATTTTTAAGAAGATAACGAATAAAGGCAGAGCCAATAAAACCTGAACCTCCTGTCACAAGAATATTACTAACCTTTCTTTTTATTTTCATACCAGACCCTTTAAAATATTATTTTCCTTTTCAGCAATGTCTAGTAGGTATTGGCCATATCCGCTTTTACCTAGTTTTTCTCCCAGAGCATAAAGTTGTTCTAGGGAAATAAATTTTTGATGGTAGGCAATTTCCTCAAGTGCAGCAATACAGTAGCCCTGTCGCTCTTCAATCACTTGTACAAATTGACTTGCTTGCATCAAGCTTTCATAGGTTCCTGCATCTAGCCAAGCGAAGCCTCTGCCCATGACATTTAAGGAAACTTGACCTTTTTCCATATAGACACGATTAATATCTGTAATTTCTAATTCGCCTCTTGCAGAGGGTTTTAAAGTTTGAGCAATTTTTACCACTTGATTGTCATAGAAATAGAGGCCGGTGACAGCAATATTAGATTTTGGCTGGGTAGGCTTTTCTTCTAAAGAGATGACTAGGCCTTTTTCATTTATTTCCGCCACTCCATACCGTTCGGGAGATTTGACTTCATATCCAAAGAGAGTAGCGCCAAGTGTTTTTGACAAAGCTTTTTCTAGCAAAGGCCCTAGATGGTTGCCGTAGAAGATATTATCCCCCAAGATTAAGCAGACAGCATCGTTGCCAATGAAGTCTTGGCCAATAATAAATGCTTCAGCAAGACCGTTCGGCTTAGCTTGTACAGCATAACTTAGAGATAAGCCGTATTGTGAGCCATCACCCAAGAGCCTTTTAAATAAAAATTGTTCTTCAGCCGTCGTGATGATAAGAATATCTTGGATATGAGCTAACATGAGAATAGAGAGAGGATAATAGATCATGGGTTTGTTATAGACAGGAAGTAACTGTTTAGAAACCCCTAGGGTTAGAGGATGCAAACGTGTGCCGCTGCCACCTGCTAAAATAATACCTTTCATTGTTTTATGCCTTGCAAGGTAAGAATTGGTGAAAATATCTTAAGATTTTAAAGGATGTTATGAATGTTGCAGGAATTTGTCAATTTTTTTGAACACCAGCTTTTTTTAAGAGCTAAACATCTAGAGGAGCAGCAAAAAAAGCTTCAGCTTATCAGTTGATAAAGGATTTTGCACTTAAACTGTTTAAGGTTAAACGATTGCTAATTAATTATAGTGGTTTCTCCAGGTTAATCTTGCAAGAGAATTCGGTTTGCACAATAATTTTGCCATCCAGCAAAATCTATTCATGGGTAAAGTATGTTATTAGATGACTATGAAGAATTCACAGAAAGCCAGCGTAAAATTTTGGAACGTTACGTGACCAACACGAGTGGTCATATTTTTGTCCTTCGTAATCTTCCGGAAGTCATCAAGGGAGCCTTGTTTTCACGCTACTCTCGTTCTACTTTAGGCCTTCGTTCGCTGTTACTTAAAGAATTTATCTCCAATGAAGAAGAATCGGGGTTTTTGACGATTGCCGGAGCAGATAAGGAACATTCAGAGCAGGATAACGACCAGTCTTTAGCCATCAAAAAAGCACAAAATTTCTATGATCGCATTTTGGATGGATATGGAGATGACTCGATAGGAGAGTTAGGAGGAGCTCACATAGCCATTGAAAATGTTTCTATGTTATCAGCTAAATTTATTGAAGACTGTCGCATAGGGGGTTCTCCTCTGGAGAAATCTACACGCTACATTTATTTTGATCAAAAAGTTAAGGGAGAGTATCTCTTTTATCGTGAGCCCATCTTGATGACTTCTGCTTATCGAGATATCTATGTAAGCACTTGCAATATGCTTTTTGAAACTTACTCTAAGCTTATCCCGCCTTTAACTCAATTGTTTGAGGAAAAGTTTCCTTATCAACCCACTGCTTCAAAGACGGCCTATACAGCGGCTTTAAGAGCTAAGGTATTAGATTGCTTGAGAGGCTTGTTACCTGCAGGAACCTTGACTAATATGGGGATTTTTGGCAATGGACGTTTTTATGAGCAGATGATCCATAAGCTCCATTGTAATAATCTAGCTGAAATGCAAGGTATTGGGAAAAGGATGGGTGATGAATTATCTAAAGTAATTCCTTCTTTTGTGCGTAGAGCTGAACCTACCCACAAGACCCATGAAAACTTTTGTAGATTTTTTGAAGCTATGCAAACAGATCTTCAGGTGGTTGCCAATCTCAATGTAGGATATCCTGAGAAAAGTAGTGAGCCAGGCGTTCGTCTAATAGGTGATGATCAGGATGCCGTAATTAAAGTAGCGGCTGCCTTGTTATTTTCGCATAGCAATAAGAGTTTAGTGGATCTGTGGAATCATTGCCTGGGATTACCAGAAGAAGAGCTAATTCGCATTCTAGACGCTGGCTGCAATGCACGCGAAAATCGACGCCATAAATCTCCTCGTGCTCTTGAACATGCTAATTTTACTTTCGAATTTATTACCGATTTTGGTGCTTATCGTGACCTCCACCGTCATCGCCTACTTACGCAAGAACGCCAGTTGCTAGGCTGTGATTATGGCTACTATATCCCTCCTGAAATTTCAGGGACTTCTTTCGAAGAAGATTATACGATGGCCATGCATAAAGCTAAAGACGCTTACCAGGCAATCGCCACGGAATTTCCTGAAGAAGCCCAGTATGTAGTTCCTATGGCTTATAATGTAAGATGGTATTTTCAGATTAACTTGCGCGCCCTACAATGGATGTGTGAGCTACGTTCTGCTGCTGCAGGTCATCCTACCTATCGTTTTATTGCTCAAAGTATGGCTCGTCAAGTTTGTGAGAAATTTCCTGCTTTTGAGCGTTTCTTTAAGTTCGTCGATTATGAAGGATATGACATGGGACGGATGGGCCAGGAACAGCGAAGGGTGGAAAAGCATCATTTCAAACAAAGGGCTTAGAAAAGGGTTTTAAAGGATTGAAAACCAGCTAATTAAGTGAGAACAATTTCCGCTTTAGAGCTTGTTTTTTAAGTTAAGCGTCTCTCTTGCCTACTTTTGTTAATAAGCATGTGCATAAAATATAGGTACTGACAAGGGGACTATCTTTACGTTAAAGTTTATAATTTTGAAGAGTTTATTAATGTCTCCTAGAGCCTCCTAGCTATTAAAAATTCCTTTGTATAAACTCTAAGCTTTTTAATTTTAAAGGAGTTCTATATCTTTCTAGGCTTGATCTTCATTTTTATCTTCTCAATAATAAAACTAGAGTGGTAGCATGCTAAAAATTTACTACGCTAAACCTTATGACTATTCTATTTTATTTTTCTAGATTTTTACCCTTCTTTTGGTGACAATAAACCACCTGCATAATTTTTTCTAACTATTTGCCTTTTTATTAATCACCAAGCTTTTAATTCGTTTTTTGGAAAATACATGGATAATCAAACGTTTGCTTCTCAAGGGAGTATTTTAGGGGCTATTTTATTAGTGGCCGGTTGTTGTATTGGCGCTGGGATGTTAGGCCTGCCTGTCTTATCTGCCCAAGCAGGTTTTAAGCCTTCAGTGATCATGTTTATTATCTGTTGGATCTTTATGTTGTCTACAGGGTTATTGTTGTTAGAGGCTAACCTTTGGTTTAAAGAAGATATCAATGTGGTATCTTTAGCCGATCGAACACTAGGAAAGATGGGTAAAGCGGTGGGCTGGATAGTTTTTCTCTTTCTTTTTTACTCTCTGATGGTAGCTTATGTCGCAGGCAGTGGCGCGCTATTTGCCGATTTTTTTGATCTGTTTTTCGCCATTCATCTTCCCAGGTGGGTAGGGGGACTTATCATGAGTGCGCTATTCGGTCTTATGATTTATAGTGGAACAAGCACAGTAGACAAATTTAATCGTTTGCTTATGTTTGGACTCCTTCTTACCTATCTTTTAATCGTCTGTATAGGCAGTTCCCATATAGATCAAAAGCTTTTGAAACATTACGATTGGCCAGCAGCTTTTTTTGTTATTCCTGCTATGATTGTCTCTTTTGGATTTCATAATCTGGTCCCCAGTTTAACCCAGTATTTAGGAAGAGATAGCCGACGCTTGTGCATAGCATTGGCAATGGGTAGCTTTATTCCTTTGATTATTTATTTAGCATGGCAGAGGCTTATTCTAGGTATTGTGCCTTTAGAAGGCGAAGATAGCTTAAGAGTAGCCTGCAGCGAAGGGCAAATGGCGACCCAAGCTTTAAAAATAGTCGTAGGTGCTTCATGGGTTGTGGATATTGCTCAATTTTTTGCTTTTTTTGCTATTGTCACTTCGTTTCTAGGAGTTTCCTTAAGTTTTGTCGATTTTTTAGCAGATGGTTTTAAAATTCCGAAAAGAAGTGGCGGGAAAATCGCTTTATGTAGTCTAGCTCTGTTGCCACCTTATCTTTTCTCGCTTATTCATCCTGGCGTATTTTTAACAGCTCTCAATTATGCAGGCGGATTTGGAGCTGTCATTATCTTTGGCATCTTACCAGCGTTGATGGTGTGGTCAGGGCGTTATCATAAAAACTTTAAAGGACCTCAATTTATAGCTGGAGGAAAACCTATCCTTTTGCTGATCATTTTGTGTTCGGTAAGCATTATTATTTTACAATTATATCAGACGATAACCTCTTAACGATGGAAAAGTGAGATGCTTAAAAGCCAGTATAAGCTTATAGGAGGAATACTTCTCGTAGCCGGAACAACTATAGGAGCAGGGATGCTAGCTCTTCCTGTGATCACAGGCTTTGCAGGTTTTTTTCCCTCAATTTTTCTCCTAGCGCTTTTTTGGATGTACATGACCTATACAGCGCTTTTGCTACTCGAGGTTAACCTTGCAATGGGGAGTCAGGTAAATATCATTTCCATGGCCAAGCAAACTTTAGGTCGTCCAGGAGAATGGATTGGATGGGTGACTTACCTGTTTTTGCTCTATTCTCTAACTACAGCTTATCTTGCAGGAAGCGGCCCTATCATTATGGATTGCATAAAACTTTTAACAGGTTACTCTTTACCTGTATGGTTAGGAGCGGTCTGTTTATTAATCATTTTTAGCTGCTTTTTACATCGAGGCACCCGCTCGGTAGATTATCTTAATCGTTTATTGATGGCAGGGCTAGCCCTTGCGTATGTGATGATGGTTCTATTTCTCGCTCCTTATGTAGATATCAGTTTATTAAAACATGTGGATCCTAAGTACTTATTAACTTCGGTAGCTATCGTGGCTACCTCTTTCGGTTTTCACATTATTATTCCTAGCCTTATCCACTATTTGGAAAGAAATACTACGCATGTAAAAGTAGCTATTTGGGTAGGAGGATTGATTCCTTTTATTGTTTATCTCCTGTGGGAACTGTTAACATTGGGTATTATTCCTTTAAAAGGAGCCTATGGGTTAAAAGATGGCTATGAAAATGGTTTTAATGGTGCCTATCTGCTATCGATAGTTTTAGGAAATCCCCATCTTGCCTTATTGGCACGTTGCTTTTCTTTCTTTGCCATAGTCACTAGCTTCTTAGGAGTCTCTTTAAGCCTCTTTGATTGCCTTAAAGATTCCTTAAGGATAGAAAAAACAAAAAAAGGGCAAGCAGTTTTATTTGCTTGTACATTTATTCCCCCGTTAGTTTTTGCTTTATCCGGCCCGCGTATCTTTTTGGTCGCTTTAGAATATGCCGGTGCTTTTGGGGTGGTGATTTTATTAGGATTATTTCCGCCTCTGATGGCATGGTCTAAGCGCTATAGGCTGTTATGGCCCTCTTCTTATCAAGTGGGTGGGGGAAAAGAAGGGTTAATAGGGGCCATAATTTTTTCTTTGCTAGTCATTTTAGTAGAGCTGGCTAATCAACTAGGATTAATAAAAATCGAAATGAATTTTTAAAGGATAATAGGTATGTCTCAAAGCGCTAAGAAAAGAATCCTTACTGGCGATCGTCCGACAGGTCTTTTACATTTAGGCCATTATGTAGGTTCACTAAAAAATCGAGTAGCTTATCAAGAGCACTATGAATGTTATCTGATTATCGCAGATCTCCATATGTTAACGACTAAGCCAACCAAAGAAGATATTCTAAAGATGCGCGAGCATCTTAAAGAGATGGTCTTAGATTACTTAGCTTGTGGTATCGACCCTGCTAAAACTACTATTTATCTGCAATCAGCTACCCCAGCTGTTTATGAGATGAATCTTATTTTTGAAATGATGGTCTCTTTAAATCGTCTGATAGGCTTACCTAGCTTAAAGGAAATGGCCCGGAATGCCCATATGGATCCCGAGAGTGTGCCCTTTGGGTTGGTAGGATATCCTGTTCTACAAACTGCCGATATTCTCATGCCTCGTGCCCATGTAGTGCCCGTGGGGAAAGATAATGAAGCTCATGTTGAGCTGGCAAGAGACATAGCTCGTAGATTCAATCAATTGTATGGTGAAGTTTTTCCTATGCCTGAAGCTTCTATTAGTGATGTACCCACCTTAGTAGGCATTGATAATAAAGGAAAGATGAGCAAGTCTGCAGGCAACTGTATCTTTTTGTCAGATGATAAAAAGGCCGTAGAGAAAAAGGTAAAAAGCATGTATACCGATCCCCATAGAATTCATGCTCATCAACCCGGGACAGTAGAAGGAAATCCTGTCTTTACTTTTCATGAAATTTTCAATCCAGATAAAAGCGAAGTTGAAGATTTAAAAAAACGTTATCGTGAAGGCAAGGTAGGGGACGTAGAAGTAAAAGAAAAATTAGCTGTAGCTTTAAACCTTTTCTTAGAGCCTCTACGGGAGCGACGCCAACATTTTGCTGAAGAGAAGGGATTGATAGAAGAGATTATTTATGAAGGGACTCAGAAAATGATCGAGGTTTCTAATGCTACTGTAAAAGAAATGCGTAGTGCGATGGGATTAATGGGCAATTGGAATAAAATTTCTCGCATAGCTCGTGAGCGTCGTGAGAAAGTTGCCTCTCAATCATTATATTCTTAAAATCTTCTGTTTTTGTAAGCTTTATAACTTAAGATCGGTAATTTAAAGAAGAAATTTAGGTCTTTCTCAGCTGCCTCTCTTACTGAAGGGCCTGGTTTTTTTTAAGAGTATGATTGCCTAAAAGGGTGCCTTAAAAGCTTGTTATCAGTTCTTTCCTTTGCCAAACTAGGTAATGAAGACGCAAACCTTTTCAGTTAAAGCCTAAAATGCTTTTCTATTTCAGTGGGCATGCTTTTCAGCCTATTTCGCTTTAACTTAAGATTTAATCTGATTAGATAGCCATCATCTTGCTGAAGGAAGGCTATTGAGCTGCTGATTGTCCAAGTTCACAGCTTGGATAGGCTATGCTCTAGCTCTGTAGATAGACAGGGCTGATTTCTACTAAATATAAGTTCGTAATATAATATCTTTACCGTTTAATATCTTTAATGGCTTATGGCCGATAAAGTGACTTTCTTTTGAAGTGACTTTTTTTAAGCTAAAGTGCTTTCTTCGAATAGGAATGTAAGAGGGTTATTATCTCTTATCCTCCATTTGAAACTTAAAATAAGGTTTTAAGAGCAAATTTAGCAAGAAATGAAAATATGCTTTCTGGCATTCAGAAAAAATGTTATACTTAGCTTTTCCTTAAACTTACTATCTACAATTATTTATGTTTAAGCTAGTGACTGATTATGAGCCTTGTGGAGATCAACCTCAAGCTATAGAAAAGCTGAGTGAAGGCGTTTTGCAGGAACGCAAAACGCAAGTTTTGTTAGGCATCACAGGATCGGGTAAAACATTTACGATTGCTAATGTGATTGCTAGGACCCAGCGACCTGCTTTAATTATTGCTCATAATAAAACTTTAGCAGCGCAGCTTTATCAAGAGTTTAAGACCTTTTTTCCCCATAATGCTGTAGAATACTTTGTCTCCTACTATGATTACTATCAGCCGGAAGCTTATATAGCTCGTACAGATACTTATATTGAAAAAGATATGGCTATCAATGATCGCATAGATAAATTGCGATTAAGTGCTACACGCTCTCTTTTAGAAAGGCGCGATGTTATCATTGTGGCCTCCGTTTCTTGCATTTATGGCTTAGGTTCGCCTGAGTATTATCGCGAAATGAATCTTACCTTAGAAACAGGTCAAACGCGTCGTCGTGATGAGATTCTTCTACATCTGGTAGAAATGCAATACAAACGCAATGATATGGACTTTTCACGGGCTACTTTTCGTGTTAGAGGAGATGTATTGGATATTTTTCCTGCCTATGAAGAGGAGCGGGCAGTACGTATAGAGTTTTTTGGGGATGAGATCGAACAGATTAGCGAGATAGATCCTTTATTAGGTAAAGTGCGGCATCGTCTAGAGAAAATTACTATTTATCCTAGTTCTCACCACGTCACTCCCGAAGAAGTTCGTTTGCATGCTCTTGAAACGATTAAGGCCGAATTAGAAGAACGTGCCAGCTATTATGAAAAAGAAAAAAAATATATTGAGCATCAAAGGATTGTAGAGCGTACACGCTATGATCTAGAAATGATTAAAGAGATTGGCTTTTGTAAGGGTATTGAAAATTATTCACGCCATTTTAGTAAGCGTAATCCTGGCGATCCGCCTCCATGTCTCATCGATTATTTTCCCCACGATTATCTAATGATCATTGATGAATCTCATCAAACTGTGCCGCAGCTACGTGCCATGTGTAATGGAGATCGTGCGCGTAAAGAAACGTTGGTCAACTTTGGCTTTCGTCTTCCTTCTGCTTTTGACAACAGACCTTTGCAATTTGAAGAAACTTATAAGCGTATTCATCAGGTGATCTATGTTTCAGCAACCCCTAGTCCCTGGGAAGTTGCGGAGGCTAGCGGCGAAGTGATTGAGCAAGTGATTCGCCCCACCGGCTTACTTGACCCGGAGATTGAAGTGCGGCCGGCAGAGGGGCAAGTAGATGATTGCTTAGCAGAGATACATCAGCATACGAGCAAGGGCGGCCGTGTGCTTGTTACCACTTTGACTAAACGTCTATCTGAGGAACTAAGTAAATATCTTAACGAGCTGGGCGTACATACTAAATACTTGCACTCTGATATTGATACGATTGAGCGAATGCAGATCATCCGCGATTTACGAGCTGGAGTATTTGATGTGTTAGTCGGGATTAACTTATTGCGGGAAGGTTTAGATATTCCAGAGGTTTCCTTAGTGTGCATATTGGACGCCGATAAAGAAGGCTTCCTACGTAGTGAAACGGCGTTAATTCAAACTTGTGGCAGAGCCGCTCGTAATAGTGAAGGACGCGTCATTATGTATGCTGACAAAAAGACCAAAGCGATTCAAGAGGCGTTAAGAATTACCCAAGAACGTCGCGCTATCCAACAAAAATATAATGCAGAACATGGGATTACTCCACGGACTGTCCATCGGGAAATTTCGCCTTTGGTAGAAGAGGTAGAGGAAGAGTCTAAAAAAGGAAAAAACTTTAAAAGTTGCCGAATCCCAGCATGAATATCTCACCTTGGAAGAGGTGCGGGCTAAAATAAAAATGTTAGAAGTAGCTATGAAACGAGCAGCTAAAACGATGCAGTTTGAAGAAGCTGCAGAGCTACGTGACCAAATGCGTAGATATCAGCAGATGGAAATAGATCTTGCCTAAACTGTCCTAGATAGCACTTGAACTGACAGACATGAGTTACCTGGCAGATACTATTTCTGTCAGTTGTAACTTATCTAACATCTTTTCTTGCGCAAGATGTTTTGCATCTAAGAATGCTTGTAAAGGGGTCTTACCAAAACAATGCTTTCCTGTATATGTTCTTTCGTTATTATACTCATTCATCCATTTATCCACAGATTGTGCAACAATTTTTCTGTAAAACCTGAGATCTTTTTCTTTTAACCTATTTTTTTAAGGTGTTTTGCCCCTTTTTAGATTGTTTGCGTCAATTTTAATGAGCCCCCCTTCATTGGGGTGAGGGGGCAGGATTAAAATTGACACTCACAATTTTAAGAGGCAAAAATATTGTTTATCTTTTTTGTTCTCACTATCTTATCTTCAAGTATACTTTATCACTCATCC
>NZ_JRXI01000219.1:0-2765 GCF_000813645.1 Neochlamydia sp. TUME1
GGTGTTCATGAAAAGGGGACAGTGTACCTTTTTCATAAGGGTTTTCTGTACAGGAAAGTACAGAAATAGGTCTGTTTTGGGGTGGATAATGTACAGAAGAATTTTTGTTTAATAAAAATGGATTTTTTCTTGTACAGCAGGACACTAAATCTGCAGTTAGTGGTGTAACAGTCTTTCACTAATATATAAGGCACTGGCTTTTAGGCATAGAGGTGAGAAAACTAGAGATAGGTGTGAGCAGTTGGGTGAGCATTTAGAGTAGGAGGTGAGATTTATTCACTTCAGAAGTTACAGTGTGTGGAGAGAGTACATCAAATGTTGTAGCTTACATGAACTTTCTGAGGGGTGAGGTGAGAAGTAGAGGTGGGAGTGGGATAAACATAAGGTGTGAGGAGAGGGTGCTGAAGCTTGTTGTAGAACGTCATGATCTGCTTGAGTGCAGCATCATCAACAGACTGAGCAAGGAAGTGCATGGCCAAAGTTGCATAATCCTTTGCTGGGTATTTGTGGCTCAGGGGCTTGTGAGCAAAGGGCAGAAGGTACCAATAGCTCTGGGTAAGGGCTGTGGGAAGCATCATGCTGTAGGTTGGATGTGTGTAGATGGTGTGGATGTGCTCTTTGGTGAGGGGAGGGAGGTTGATGCTAGTGGTGAGGTAGTGATAGAAGGATGAGTGGAGGAGCACCTTGCTCTCTGACAAGATGTTGAGGCTGGCAGGGATGGCTTGAGAGTCCTCCCTGGTGATGGGTGGAAGAGGGATGTGGGAGAGGTAGCAGGTAGGAGTGGGGAAGGGGGCAGGTGATGTCTTCTGTCGGCAATGGGCTTCCAGATGGAGGAGAAGGGGCAGCTGGCATGGGTGAAGAGGATGATGAAGAATCCACTGGTGTGAGGAGGCGCTGGTTTGGCAGAGGAGTAGGCAACCTTGGTGAAGTAGCAGGTGATTGTGGTGCTGTAGACAAGCTGGGAATGGGAGCTGAGGTTGTTGATTGTGGTGGTGAGCTGTTGAGGAGAGCTGGTGAGATAGATCCCAATGCTGAAGTCCTTGGAAAGACAACTCACCACATCATTCAGATCAAGAGGCACATGCATTGCCAATGCCAAGGTCATGGATGTAGATGGAGACCTGAGTGAGGTGACAGGTGTTGTAGTGTGTGTTAACCTTGTCCATTTTGCAGTTGTTATCAATCCAACAGTGCAGATTGAGGAGGTGTACAAAAATGAAGAGAGCATACCAGTTGCTTCTCAATCTCCAAGTGGGATTTTACCATGCAGGAAACCACTTGAAGCAAATCTGCACTGTGGGTCTCAGCTCGCCTTGTGATTGCCCACTTGGCTGCCTTTTTCTGTGCAAGAGCTGCTGCCCACTCAGCTTTGGTCTGCTTGCCTTTTGACGTGTGGAAGGCCCTGAATGGTAGAGTAGAATTTGAGAAGTTGATTAACTCAAGTCAGATGTGGGAAAGGGTACCGTGTTGTGGGCTCAGGTGGAGTTGGAATAGGGGGCAGCTTGACAATACTCAGTGTAGTGGCTGGAGTGGTAGTTTTGGGTGGAGAGGGAGGACGAGTTTGGAGTGGAGGGGAGAAGATTTCTTGGCTTTGAGTCTGCTCCAGCTCTTCTTTGTCTAACTTGTCTTGAGTTCTGGAGATGAAGGAATGAACTCCTATGATGGGCAGAGTTACAATAAAGGTAGGTGAGGATGACTTGTCAAATGAAGATGAGTGAATCAAGTGGGTGGGGTACTTGTGATAGAGGGGTGTAACCACCCTCACCAGCACTGGTGGATACGCTCTGGCTGCTTTGTTGCAGAGCTTGCTCTTCATGTTTGGTGTGCAGGAGAGAGAGAGCCTCTTCATGAACAAGTTTGGGCGTGGGAAGACTCTTGAGCTTGGGGGATGTGCTTGGTGCCAGGGTGGTTGTGGTAGTAGTCTGTGACAGTCAAGTAGATCTTGTCTGCTGCAGTGGAGATATGCTTCAGGCAGGATGACTTCAGCCTGAAGAGAATCTATGGTGCCCAGGTGGATCACTCAACAGCCCTGTGCTTCCCCTTCAGAAACAGCACATTCAACTGCGTCAAGCTGATCCTGAACAAAGCTCCAGTTCTTGATGAGCTCCTTGAGATACTTGCCTGTGTTAACTGTGTTAGCATTGTCACCATAATGGCAAACTTGTTCTGGAAGAGCATACTGAACTTCTTGCCAGAGGCCTCACAGTGCTGAGACCAGAACTCAAGAAGTGTCAACCTCTCTGTGGTGTCCATGTGGCAGAATGTAGCAGTGTAGAGATTAGATGGAGAGATCTGCTTCTGTGCAGAGAGATCCAGGTTGGTGGACTGAATGTATCTGTAGGTGGAGAGAGGCAAGTTTTGGTCACCCACATGCATCAATGCAATCTGATGCACATTGGATAGGTGACATGTACAGAGCTGAAACATGATAATGATGGTTTGTGGAACATACCTGATGACTTCTGGATGCTTGATTAGGTCATTGAAGATTGTGTAGACTCTTCTAAGAGACTCTGGCATGACATGAGCTTGTTCCTTCTGTAATATGGGATGAGTTTGTTAGTTACTTGATTTCAGCATGATTTATCAATCTGACATGCATCAGATACCAGATATGTACAAAAGATGAGGTCATACCACATAGGCTGCATATGCCTGGAAGTTGGGAGGTCCAGTTGGCGTTGCCCATGAAGGGAGAGTGAACTGCTTGTAGTGCATGTAGTTGGCATCAAATGCAGAGATGCTGATGGCTCCCTTTGAGTTGA
>NZ_JRXI01000220.1:0-1105 GCF_000813645.1 Neochlamydia sp. TUME1
TGCACTCTTAAATGAGCACTCTATTACAATGAACAAAATTGAGCGGCAACTGCATGTACCATGGCAGAGAACAGGTCCTGGGACTGTTGAGCACCAGTAGTTCCTGAGGTATCCTCGGCCTCATCCTCCTGAGTTTCCAAGACTTCAGAGTGCTGAGAGTCCAGTACAATCTGGAAAATACATTTTGATCAGTAAAGTGAGTGCATACTGTGTACACACTCAGTGACATAGGAATATGCATGTATATCTATATATAAGGTCAGTATTAAGAAAATTATCAATGTAATTATAGATATGAAATAGGTTCCATAAGTTCAAAAACACAAAAGGAATAAAAATAAACTTAAAATAAACTTTGTATTCCAGTGTGTATGTGTATGCAGTATAAATGAAAGGTACAACTGATTCTAAAGTCTACTGTGTATGTGTATGCACTGAATCAAACTTACCAGTTTCTCACTCTGGCCACCAAGGCAAAGTATTCCTGTAAATAATAGAGTCACAGTGAGGAGATAAGATGATGAAAATGCACATTATAAAAGCAAGCTTATCATACATGCACATATTCTGCAGATTGCCAAGTGACTTCTTGCTGAGGGTGGTCACTTTCTTCTTCTGCCATGGTGCTTGCTTCACCATCCACCATGCTAGATCAATGGCATTCTTGCACATGGTGACCATGGATGGAATGCCCTGCCTGACTGGGTAGAGCTGTTGCTCATGTTGTTGTGGTTGTTGTAGGTGTTGTTGCACTCTGGTGGGTGATAAGAAAAATGACCATTGCCTCTGTTCAGCCTTATAAGGCTTTCAACTGACCAATGAACTATTTGTGTAGACATGTCAGTGTGCATCAGGATCTAGGCTTCCAATGGAAAATGAGGCACATGAAAATTCACAACTGCCAGGTGGAATATCATTGGCTAGTGGATGGGCAGAGAGTGGTTTCTTTGTGGTTCTGTTGCCAGTCAGTTGCTCTGTATTCTCCTACTTCCATCACACCTTTCGGCCACAAACCCATGGACAACACAGAGTGGTACATGACTTCAAACTGTCAACTGCTACTCATAATGCAATATTCATGTTATCAATTCATTATATTTTTTAG
>NZ_JRXI01000221.1:0-3450 GCF_000813645.1 Neochlamydia sp. TUME1
AAAAAGCTAGGCAAATGATTAGTTAAGAAATCGTATCAGCTTTTAGCTTTAACGCTTCACACACATAAATCAACGCTTGAATTTCTCTTTCTTACATTGGCTTATTTTGCGTCAGCTTGTAGTCTTTGTTACTTTGACCCAACTTGTCTCGATAAAAGAAAGTTGGTCAAGCCAATCGACCGATTAGTATTGGTTAGCTCAACACATTACTGTGCTTACACATCCAACCTATCTACCATGTAGTCTTCATGGGGTCTAATTGGGATACCTTATCTTGAGGGAGGCTTGGCGTTTAGATGCTTTCAACGCTTATCCTTTCCGAACATAGCTACCCGGCTATGCACTTGGCAGTACAACCGGCACACCATTGGTTCGTTCACTTCGGTCCTCTCGTACTAGAAGCAACTCCTCTCAAGTATCCTGCGCCCACAACAGATAGGGACCAAACTGTCTCACGACGTTTTGAACCCAACTCGCGTACCGCTTTAATTGGCGAACAGCCAAACCCTTGGGACCTTCTTCAGCCCCAGGATGCGATGAGTCGACATCGAGGTGCCAAACCGCCACGTCGATATGAACTCTTGGTGGCGATAAGCCTGTTATCCCCGGAGTACCTTTTATCCGTTGAGCGACGGCGATTCCACTTTCCACCGCCGGATCACTAAGCCCTACTTTCGTACCTGTTCGACTTGTTGGTCTCACAGTTAATTTGCCTTATACCTTTACGCTCTACTCGTGATTGCCAACCACGATGAGGCAAACTTTGGACTCCTCCGTTACTCTTTAGGAGGATACCGCCCCAGTAAAACTGCCCGTCTGGCAATGTCCGTTCCCCAGATTCATGGGTGAACGTTAGATTCCCGACTTGTCAAGACCAGTATTTCACCGTCGACTCCATCTTACCTGACGGCAAGACTTCTAAGTCTCCTGGTTATCCTACACATGACAAGTTAGGAGCCAATACCAGAGTACAGTAAAGGTTCACGGGGTCTTTCCGTCTTATTGCGGGTAAACGGCATCTTCACCGCTACTACAAGTTCACCGAGCCTCTCGTTGAGACAGTGCCCAGATCGTTATACCATTCGTGCAGGTCGGAACTTACCCGACAAGGAATTTCGCTACCTTAGGACCGTTATAGTTACGGCCGCCATTCACCAGGGCTTAAATTCGAAGCTTCGCATTGCTGCTAACCTCTCCTTTTGACCTTTTGGCATTGGGCAGGCATCACACCATATACTTCGACTTAGACGTCTTTGCATAGTGCTGTGTTTTTGTTAAACAGTCGCCTGGGCCATTTCTCTGCGGCCACGCTCCGCTTCACATGCTAGATGTGTCACGGCTCATGGCTCCCCTTCTCCCGAAGTTACGAGGATAATTTGCCGAGTTCCTTAACGAGAGTTCTCTCGCGCGCCTAAGAATATTCTTCCCACCCACCTGTGTCGGTTTTGGTACGGTCACCTTCGACAGCTAGAATCTATTTCTTGGAAACATCGCTCTACACCATCGGTTCATTTGCACTCCCCTTGTCCACTATCTAGAATCCTGCTGACGGATTTGCCTATCAGCCTTCCTCGTAGTGTCACGGACTCTTCCAATCGTCCGCGTGCTTTACTTATTTCGTCAATCCATCGCTGTTGTCTTCGGTGGCGCAGGAATATTTAACCTGCTTTCCATCGCTTACGCTTTTCAGCCTCAGCTTAGGGACCGGCTAACCCAGGGAAGACGAGCTTTACCCTGGAAACCTTGGGTTTTCGGCGAGGCAGATTTTCACTGCCTTTATCGTTTACTCATGCCATGCATTCTCACTAGTATGCGCTCCAATGCTCCTTTCGGTACATCTTCTGTGCCCATACTACGCTCCCCTACCGCGCATATTTTACAATATGCACCCGCGAATTCGGCTCTATGCTTTAGTCCCGGATATTATCGGCGCAAAGTTTCTCGATTGGTGAGCTGTTACGCACTCTTTAAATGATGGCTGCCTCTAAGCCAACATCCCAACTGTTTTAGAAACTTTACTTCCTTACTCACTTAGCATAGAATTAGGGGCCTTATTCGGCGATCTGGGCTGTTCCCCTTTTGACAATGAAGCTTAGCCCCCACTGTCTATCTCCCGGACTGCTTTACAGTATTCGGAGTTTGATTTCCTTTGGTAGACCGGTAGGTCCCCGCGTGAATTCAGTGCTCTACCCCTGTAAAGAATACGTCCGAGGCTAACCCTAAAGTTATTTCGAAGAGAACAAGATATCTCCACGTTTGATTGGCCTTTCACCCCTATCCACAACTCATCCAAAACTTTTTCAACAGTTACTAGTTCGGTCCTCCACAAGGTGTTACCCTTGCTTCAACCTGGTCATGGATAGATCACGTGGTTTCGTGTCTACGCCATATGACTTATTCGCGCTTTTAACGCTCGCTTTCACTTCGGCTCCGGAACGTAGGTCCCTTAACCTTGCCATATAGCGTAACTCGCTGGCTCATCATGCAAAAGGCACGCCGTCAGCCATTCCCTTATAAAGGGCATAGGCCTTCGACCGTTTGTAAGCTGCTGGTTTCAGGTTCTATTTCACTCCCCTAACAGGGGTTCTTTTCGCCTTTCCCTCACGGTACTGGTTCGCTATCGGTTATCAACGAGTATTTAGCCTTGGGAGGTGGTCCTCCCTGCTTCAAACCGGGTTTCACGTGTCCGGCTTTACTCAGGTGCCTATCCTGTCAGGTCCTCTTTTCGTCTACGGGACTATCACCCTATATTGTCCAGCTTTCCAGCGGTGTTCGACTAAGATTTCCTGATCTTTTGATAGGTCCTACAACCCCAGAGTCATGGACTCTGGTTTGGGCTTTTCCCATTTCGCTCGCCGCTACTTTGGGAATCTCTTTATTGATTTCTTTTCCTCTACTTACTAAGATGTTTCAGTTCAGTAGGTCTTGCTTCTTTAACCTATGGATTCAGTTAAAGATGATGAGATATTACTCTCACCGGGTTTCCCCATTCGGATTCCACCGGGTCTACGCTTTCTTCCAGCTCACCGATGCCTATCGCGGGTTTCGCGTCCTTCATCGCCTGTTGATACCAAGGCATCCACCAGCAGCCCTTAATAGCTTGACCAAAAAATTTAATTTTTGGACTAAAGCTGACGTTTTACAATTACGTCATTAAGTTTAATGAGCATACTTTATTTTGTAAGTGTTTGCCACTTACTTTCGCCAATTGTTCAGTTTTAAATTTACATTTAAAACTTAGGTAAGAAGTTTACTCTTCAAGCGTCGATTTATGTCTGTGAACTTATCAGTGTTTAACGTTTTGCTTTCGCTTAACGTAAGATGCGTTTAATCGTTATTGCTAACGATTCGCTATTAACATGATACTTTTACTTTAATCATCAATCTTATCTTTTGAAGATTAACTCTTTTGTTTGATTTCTTATTAATCACTTGCCTTTCAAGATAACT
>NZ_JRXI01000222.1:0-2336 GCF_000813645.1 Neochlamydia sp. TUME1
TATAGTGGTTTAAATTTTATATTTCTTATCATCGACATATACTTAAAAAAGAGTAATCGATGGTTTGAGCAAGAGTAGAAAACTTACTTAGTACTACCTCGTTAAGTACCTTTCTGATATTAATGTAGGTAAGGTTTATTAATTAAGGAGGGGGTAATGGACGTAGAGCAATTAAATTCCATCCGCGAACAACTTGATGAATGGATTAATGCTTTCAAAGCCCACTTAGGAAGATCAGAAAGAGTTCACTGGTACAGATTGCACATAGCAGGATTAATATTGGAGGGGGAAAGGAAATCTATCGAGCCTATGGCAAAAAGGCTTCCTGGAGGAAATGAATAAGCTATTCAACAATTTGCCAATCAAAGTCCTTGGGATTATGCAGCGCTACAGAAACAATTAGCTAAGCATATGGCTAAAAGTATGGGTGTTAAAAAAGTATTGGTCCTAGATGACACTTCTATACCCGAGAAGGGAAAGTTTTCGGTAGGGGTAGCCAGGCAGTACTGCGGAGCTTCAGGAAAGATTGCTAATTGTCAATCAATCGTCACATGGCATTACTGTGAAAAAGGTAAAGAGCATTTTCCTATCCTAGGTGCATTATTCCTCCCCCAATCTTGGACAAAAAGCAAAAAAAGAATGCAGGTAGCCAAAGTTCCTAAGGCAAGATACAAGTTTTTAAAGAAATGGCAGCTTGCTTTACAACTTTTAGATGATATTCTTAAGAAAGATTTTCCCTAAGAAGCGCTTGCTTTTGATGCCGGTTATGAAGAAAAACGAGAGTTATTGGGAGAATTAGATAAAAGACAGCTAACCTTTGTGGCTCAAATTCCTGAAAACCATAGCTTTTGGCCTATCGATATTCCTTTAAATTCTACCAAGAACATTAAAGGTAGGCCAAGAAAATATCCAGAAGTAGCCGATAGAAACTTTAAGCCCCTTTCTGCCAAGAAATGGTTAAAAAAATTGATACTGCAAGGAAGTAAGTGGCAAAAGGTAAAACTTACCCTTCAATCGAAGAAATGTAGTGAAGTAATGGCTATACGTGCTAAAGAAACGATCCCACAGGCATTTTATAGATCAGGGGTTGAAAGATGGTTAATCATGGAAAAGTTAGTAAACGATCAACATAAATACTATGTTTCCAATGCCTCAAAAGATACTTCCCTCCCATGTATGGTAGAATGGATTCATGAAAGATGGAAAATCGAGCAAGGTTATCAGCAGATGAAAGAGGAGCTAGGATTAGATCACTTTGAGGGACGGTCATGGCTAGGACTCCATCATCATCTGACGTTATGTTTTATGGCTTATAGCTTCTTAACCTTACTGAAATACCAGGCAAAAGATAAAAAAAATCTCAATGACTCTGCCTCAAGTAAGAAGATTAATCAACAGCTTATTTTACATTACCATTTGCCCTTTTTGCCAAGCTATTCATGACTCATCTAAAAGGTTATTTTTTGATACCTCTTAAACCTAACGAAGTAGTACTACTTAAGTTTGCTGCCACGATCTTCTTAAAATTAGCCCAAAAGGTTTCAATAGGGTTTAAATCGGGAGAATATGGCGGTAAAAATAAAATCTCACACCCTGCTTTTTTGATAAGCTCATGAGTGGCTTGCGATTTATAGAAGGTAGCATTATCCATAATCAGGACCTGCCCTGTTTTAAGTTCGGGTATCAATATTTTTTCTAGCCAAAAGTTAAATAAGAGTGAATTACAAGTACCTGTATAACAAAAAGGAGCTAAAATTTTAGACTTCTGTTTAGCTGCTATGAAGCTTTCTCTAGCAAATGAACGGCCTGCTATAGCACCATAAATCTTTTCTCCTATAAGTGATCTTGCATGTTGGCGCTGTAAGTAGGCATTTATCCCGCTCTCATCTATGTAAATCCTATTTTCTTCCGAAATGCTTTCTAGCTTTTGTCTAAACTCCTCTCGTTTATTCTCATCTCTTTCCTTGTAGAAGGGTGTCTTTTTTTTAAAGTGATTTTCAGTCTTTTACAGGCATAAAAAACTGCAGCTATTGTCACTCCGAATGCCTCAGCTATTTCCTAAGGTATGCATCGGGAGCTTGGCTTATATACAATTTTAGCTTTTCACTATCAATTTTACTGGGGCTCTGCCGTCTTTTTTTAGGAGCTAGATAGCCTCGTTCTTTCCGCTTAATCCAGTTCGTTAACGTGCGAACTGTTACGCCAAAAACATGACTAGCGGTGGCCATTGAGCCGCCATATAATACAAAGCTTTTTTTCTTAAATCGTGTGAATATACCATGCCAATTAATTATACATATATCCTCAGAAAAATAGAATTTAAATAACTATACTAT
>NZ_JRXI01000223.1:0-1943 GCF_000813645.1 Neochlamydia sp. TUME1
TCCTGACTTCAACACTTTTTTTCGTAAGTAACTGATTATGAAAAGACCCAAAATTTCTATGGGCACTACATTGGAAAGAAAGTAAAGATAAGGAGCTAATTTAAGGCTTATGAAATTTAGGCTTAGAGGAAATGAGCTTGTAAGGCGTTGTGGAATATTTTAACCCCATGACTTGATAAATCTTTAAGCCATGGTGACTAGCTTTTGAGGGGATCACGTAGCGCTGTCCACTTTTATCTTTTAAAATGCTGGATTGAATTCTAATTAGCTCTTGACGAATAGCTTCAGGTGACATTTTCTCATGTTGTAAGGCTACCCGATATTCAAGATGCCTTACACAACAAAAAGCTATAAAAGATAGGGCAAGGTGCGCTTTTACTCTCTCAGGCGTCCAATGAAATATAGGTCTGACTTTAAGGTCATGTTTAGTGATTCGGAAAGATTCTTCTACTTGCCAAAGACCGCGGTAGTGTTCTAACAGCTCGTGGGGTGATAAGTGTTTGGCATTGGTAATTATTCCATGCAGTCCATCCCACTGAGCCTCTTCTTGTAGTTTTTCCTCATTTAAAGTTATTTGTGACTGCCCTTTAATATTTAAATATTTCTTGTAACCGTAATTTGAAATAAATGCTTGGCACTTTTTGCTTTTCTTTAGCTTCTCCATTAACTTGTTAAGAGCTTTTTCTCGATCATAAGCATCTTTTTTCGCTCTGGAGACATTATGAGTAACAATTAGACGATGATCTTCATCTAAGTAAATAGCAGTAAGGCATGTTTGGCCATTTTCAGGATAGGTTGCATAAGCATTTAAATCTAAAATTTTCTTCTTAATCTCTGTTTTTTGTTTTTTTAGGCGTGCTCCAATAATATACTCATATTTTGCTTGCTCAAGTGCTAAAAGATTAGCATTATTTAAAATGCCACTATCGCCTACAAATATCACTTTATCTAGCTGATAGTTGGCTTTGACCTTTTCTAAAATAGGCATAAGAGTATGCCCTTCATAGGTTGATCCTGGAAAAGCCTGGAATCCAATAGGTATGCCTTGTTTAGTGACCATTAAGGAAATTAAGACTTGAGGCTGATTGAATTTAAGATCTTTGCTATAACCATTTTGCTTAAATTCATCTTCTTGGAAAGACTCAAAATAAAGGGTAGTAGCGTCAAAAAAAATCAGGTCGATTTTTTGTCCAAATAATTCTTTGGCTGTATTGTAAGCACAATCTTGTATAGCTTGCTGAGCCTCTTGATTTAAACAATCCATCATCCTATAAACACCTTGCAAGTTGATTTGTATCCCAAAGTCTTGCTCTAATTGCCTAACAGAAGCTCTTTTGCTAACAGGATTAGCAATGCGGGCCATGACAATATGTTTTAATATTTCTGCACTTGAAGGGTTTTTAAGAATATTTCCAAAACCTAGCTCTTCATAGATTTTTCCATAAATCTCATGAATGCCCACGACAGCACGCTGTTCTTCTTCTAGGTTTTTAAGGTTAACGTTTAGCTCCTCATCGTTTAGCTTGGGCATGCTTTTTGATTTGATCGCTTGCTGGGCCATTTCTTCAGGGCCAAAAAGAGTGGGATTATGTTGGTGCTCTATCTTGCTCTTGATATGCTCCGCTAGCTCAACCATTTTTTTAAGTTCTTGCTCGTCCATAGCAATCCCGACATAGCGGACGATTCTTTGTTTAACTTTTTCTCCATCGCGCACCGATTCAACAATCTGCACTGATTTTCTAGGGCTATTAGGTGTGGTTTTTACTCTGACAAACATAAAAATTAGCTATAAGTTTTCTTGCAATATAAAAGATTTCTAAAAACAAAGCAAGATAAATGTTTTTACTAGGCACTACAAGCTAAAAAAACAGAAAAATTAGGGTTGTTTCTCTAGGAAAATTTGAAAAGCTTTATCACTTTTTGAGATTAAAATGTTGAAGTCA
>NZ_JRXI01000224.1:0-1846 GCF_000813645.1 Neochlamydia sp. TUME1
AGGAAGACAATGTGCAGCTAAAGTTTGTTTCAACCTAAGAATGGTTATTCCTAACGCATTCTCTGTCCTTAAAAGGAGGTGATCCAGCCCCACCTTCCGGTAGGGCTACCTTGTTACGACTTCATCCCAGTCATCAGCCTCACCTTAGACGCCTCTCTCCTTGCGGTTGAGCCAGCGGCTTCGGGTAAAACCAACTCCCATGATGTGACGGGCGGTGTGTACAAGACCCGGGAACGTATTCACGGTGGTGTTGCTGACCCACCATTACTAGCAATTCCGTCTTCATGTAGTCGAGTTGCAGACTACAATCTGAACTGAGATCGGCTTTTAGGATTTGCTTCACCTCGCGGCTTCGCTGCCTTCTGTACCGACCATTGTAGCACGTGTGTAGCCCCAGACATAAGGGCCATGCGGACTTGACGTCATCCTCACCTTCCTCCTGGTTAACCCAGGCAGTCTCATTAGAGTTCCCACCCAAAGTGTTGGCAACTAATGATAAGGGTTGCGCTCGTTGCTGGACTTAACCAAACACCTCACGGCACGAGCTGACGACAGCCATGCAGCACCTGTGCAGATGCCCCGAAGGGAAATTACATCTCTGTAATGATCATCTGCATGTCAAGCCTGGGTAAGGTTCTTCGCGTTGCATCGAATTAAACCACATGCTCCACTGCTTGTGCGGGTCCCCGTCAATTCTTTTGAGTTTCACCCTTGCGAGCGTACTCCTCAGGCGGTATACTTATCGCGTTAGCTTCGGCACAACCAGGGTTGATTCCGGTTACACCAAGTATACATCGTTTACGGCAAGGACTACCAGGGTATCTAATCCTGTTTGATCCCCTTGCTTTCGCGCCTCAGCGTCAGGTGTAAACTAGAAAATCGCCTTCGCCACTGGTGTTCTTCCACATATCTACGCATTTCACCGCTACTTGTGGAATTCCATTTTCTCCGTCTACCCTCAAGAAAGGAAGTTTCAAATGCTGTTCCGAGGTTGAGCCCCGGGATTTCACATCTGACTTTCCTTCCCGCCTACGCGCCCTTTACGCCCAATAAATCCGATTAATGCTTGCACCCTCCGTATTACCGCAGCTGCTGGCACGGAGTTAGCCGGTGCTTCTTTACCTGGTACGCTCAAGTTCTCTAGATGTTAGCTAGATCCCCTTGTTCCCAGGCGAAAGAGTTTTACGACCCGAAGGCCTTCATCACTCACACAGCGTCGCTTCGTCAGGCTTTCGCCCATTGCGAAAGATTCTCGACTGCAGCCTCCCGTAGGAGTCTGGGCAGTTCTCAGTCCCAGTGTTGGCGGTCAATCTCTCAATCCGCCTAGACGTCTTAGCCTTGGTAGGCCTTTACCCTACCAACTAGCTGATATCCCATGGGCCTCTCTTTAACCGCGAGGTCCGAAGATCCCCCACTTTAATGATTTCAAGATGCCTTGTTATCACCACATTCGGTATTAGCGATCGTTTCCAATCGTTATTCCCAAGTTAATGGTAAGTTACCCATGTATTACTAACCCTTCCGCCACTAAATGTATTGCTACATTTCGTTCGACTTGCATGCCTCATCCACGCTGTCAGCATTCAATCTGAACCAAGATCAAATTCTCAAGAAAAATATATTCTTTGAAAACTTGATAAATGATTTATTTATCTCTGATTCTATTAACGAGATTAAAAGTTGCCTTTTAATCTTCGCACAAACTTTATGTTTGCTTGCACATTGTCTTTCTATCACTGTCAAATAGCTTTTTGCGTCACTCGTTGGTCACGCTTTTTTTTGTTCTTCTTCTTAACTTTTCACTTAAGAAGCAGTAAACATACAAAATATGGAATTATTTTCGCAA
>NZ_JRXI01000225.1:0-1786 GCF_000813645.1 Neochlamydia sp. TUME1
TGGTTGTAAGTACTTTTTAAATTGAGAGGGGCTAAAATGAAATAAAAAACTTTTAGCCGTCTTATCTTTAAACAAGTAATCCGTTTTCTTCCGGCAATTAAGCAAGTTTAAACTAACCTACACATTTATAACGTCAAGAAGCTTTTCTCTTTTTCTGAAGAAGCTAGGCGTATTGTATTCCATCATTCGTTAGAAGAATCATAACATTGCGCCAAAAAGAGCCGTTTTTCTCAAATAAGGCAAAAAATCAATCTCATTCTTTTGGGCCAACTAAAATTGCCGCGTCACTTAATCCCCAAAACCTGTGGCTGCTCCTAAATGCTTAGAAGCCCCCCCCTTTCCTTGAATCTATTTGAAACAAAAGCGCTGATAGGTCATCTTTGAGTTTTTTTCCTTGATAAGGATACGAATTCGTTTGACTTGCTTTTTTAATTTTTTATATTGTCTTTAAAAAATAAAAATGCTGAAAAAGTTATCTCTACCCAAGGAAATAAAATGCATCCTATCTCATCAACATCTATTGAAAGCTTGCCCAATGAATTGCTACTCCCTATCTTAGAGGCTTGCGTAGTTCCTTCCTTATTTAGCGTCTGTAAAAGATGGCATCATCTGATGGCTTCTGAGGTCATGCCTTCTCTTTATAAACAAATAGGTAAAGTACATGTTCCTCAAGGAAATGTTAAGGAGCAGGCTCTTATTGTAGATAGGATTTATAAGCTAGAAGAAAAGCTTTCTGAAGCAGAAAAGGTAAATGCAATCTTTAGGCAAATCTTTACTTTAGCCAAGTCTTTTTCTCCTTTGGAATTTAAATGGAAAACAGAAGAAAAAAGAGGCTTAACGCTGGCTAATTACTCTTCCTACCTTGTAAATATGAATCGCCTTTTACTTTGGAAAAAACTTCCTGGTGGGGAAGAATACTTGAGCCGAGAAGAAATTAAGCACTTGCCTCTAGAAAAAAAAGGAGAGCTTCTTAGAGATTGGATTGAAGAAAATTGTAAAAACTTAACTTCGCTAAATTTATCTGGAGCAGGCTTTACTTATTTACCCCCAGAAATATGCCAGTTATCTCGGCTGCAAACGCTTGACTTAAGTGAAAACCAGCTCACCAGTCTTCCTGCAGAAATCGGGCAATTGTCTCAGCTGCAAATGCTTAAATTAAATCAAAACCAGCTCACCACTCTGCCCGCAGAAATAGGGCAGCTGTCTGAGCTGACACGCCTTTACTTAAATCAAAACCAGCTCACCGCTCTGCCTGCAGAAATTGGGCAGCTGTCTAAGCTGCAAAGGCTTTACTTAAATCAAAACCAGCTCACCAGTCTGTCTGTAGAAGCGGTAGAAGAATTGAAACATTGCGCCAAAAAGAGCTGTTTTTCTCAAATAAGGCAAAGAATCCATCTCATTCTTTTAGCCAAACCAAAATTGCCGCGTCACTTATCCTAAGTTTGTAGAGTGGCTTGAAAACAATGTAGAGGAGCGGCTGACATTTTTTCAATTTTCTTTCCATCATCACGTAAAATTCGAAATTCTAATATAATGGAGAGATTAAATCAGGAGATTAAGAGACGCACAAGAGTAGTAATAGTATTTCCAAATGAAGAATCATGCGAAAGATTGGTTACAGCAATACTTCAGGAAATCCATAAGGATTGGATGAGTGATAAAGTATACTTGAAGATAAGATAGTGAGAACAAAAAAGATAAACAATATTTTTGCCTCTTAAAATTGTGAGTGTCAATTTTAATCCTGCCCCCTCACCCCAATGAAGGGGGGCTCATTAAAATTGAC
>NZ_JRXI01000226.1:0-1734 GCF_000813645.1 Neochlamydia sp. TUME1
CCCGTGATTTCTCACCACATTTCAGAATAATAGAATTTTTGGTAAGGAGGCCCTAAGCATCTAAGGATAATTCTATGACGTTCTTTCAGATTGGTAATTTGCAATTTTTTATGGTCAATAAAAACCATATGTAGGCCTAGGAAACAGAAAAACACCCAGCGTGTGGTTGGCTTTTGCGTAGGTTTCTTAAGCTGATTTAAGAAGTTCTCACCATTTTCTCGCAATTTTTCTCGAATTTTATATTCAAGCGCAGAATAGATTAAAAGACATAGAGTCATTACCATTAAAAGAGCTTCTATCCTTTCTGGCTTTTTTAAAAAGAAAGAAGAGACAAGGAAATCGGGGCTTTTCAAGAATCTAAATCCTCTTTCTACACTTTGCTGTGCTTTATATGTTTTCAATAACTCTTGAGCAGGAAAAGCAGTTACATCCATGTCATTAGTTGCTAAGATGAAAAACCCTTTGCTCCTCTCTAACTCTGCTTTGTTAAGCAAAGAGCAAGCTACTGTACCTTCTAGGCGATAGCTAAGTATAGAAGGTACTTGCCCAGCTTTGGGTCGACCAGACATAGCATGCTTCTGAGTTGCTATAACTTGAGGTTCTATAATTTGTATATATTTAAGCTTTTTTGCAAACTTATCTAATTGGCGCTTAGCATCGTTGGGGCATGAAAACTCTTGCTTTATAAACTTAAAGAAAGCTTTAGATTCTTTTTCACTGCCCTTAAGATAATGCTTGGCTAAAGTGCGGCATTCTCTTTGATAGGCCGCTTGGCTAAAAATAACTACCCATCTTTGTTCAACACCGGCATAGCAGGAGGTGCTCTCAAAAGCTCGATAGCCTTCTGTTATTTCTACCGTCTTGTCGTAAGTCACTTCAAATATGAGCTCTTTAGCCTCTTTGATTTGCATGGGCACACGCGTGACAAATAAGCTTTGTTCTTCTTTAAAAACTTGTAAGGTAGCTGGCGTATAAAGAGCACTGTCTCCTACTATATAACGATTCTCTACGGCTTGCCGAAAGCTTTTAAGATGTTCGCCAACAATTTGCGTAAAGGCTGTTTTATCGCTGCTATTGCCATCAGCAGCTTGCATGTATAAAGGAATATTGCCTTCATTGGAGGTGATAAGTTGCAAGACGGCTTGATTTAAATCAGGCCTGTGGTCTCTACTGTAGCCTTGCACTAGACGAATGCACGCTTCTCCTTGTTCTAATAGGCTCTCATAGTTTCCATCTACATGGAAACTTGTTGCATCCAAATGTAAACTTTTTACTTGGATGCCAAGCACTTTGATTGTATGCAGAGCTATCTTAGTAAAAAGCTCGGTCACTCCCAATTCAAATAACTTATCCAGCGCTCTCCCTAAAACATTATCATCAATTTGCTCGGGAATGACTGGCGTACCTAGCAAATGATCGATGGGTTTGTCTTCAAAGTACTCAGAATACATGTAAAGCGTCCGACTTACAAATCCCAATCCATTTAAGATCATGCATTTAACAGTTTGCCCATAGGTTAGATGCTTATTCTTCGCCTGGTTACCTACTGCTTGATCAATAAGGCCAACTAACCCTATCTCCTCACACATTCCAGCTACCAATCCTAAATGATCAACGTTTTGCGTATCTATCTGCATAACTTTTAGCCGTTTAGTTTAATCCCTTAAAGAAAACATCTTACTCGATTAGTCTTCAAAATTCCTAATTATTTTTTTTGCTGAGGAATGTAAGTTT
>NZ_JRXI01000227.1:0-1711 GCF_000813645.1 Neochlamydia sp. TUME1
ATGGCTTTACTTAAATCAAAACCAGCTCGCCAGTCTTCCTGCAGAAATAGCTCAATTGTCTCAGTTGCAAGTGCTTGAGTTAAATCAAAGCCAGCTCACCAGCCTTCCTGCAGAAATCGGGCGGCTGTCTCAACTACGAGTGCTTAAATTAGACCAAAACCAGCTAACCACACTTCCTACAGAAATCGGGCAGCTGCCTCAGCTGCAAACGCTTGAATTAGCGGAAAATCCTTTGAAAGATATCGACGAAAAAATAAGGCAGCGTTTTCAATTGTAGAATGGCCGTAAGTACTTTTTAATTTGGGGAGGGCTTAAATGAAATAAAAAACTTTTAGCCATCTCATCTTTAAACAAGTAATCGGTTTTTCCTTCCGGCAAATAAGCAAGCTTAAACTAACCTACACATTTGTAACGACAAGAAGTTTTTCTCTTTTTCTGTAGAGTGTTATGGCTGGGAGGACAACTTTTCTTGACAGGAAGAAGCTAGGCGTATTGTATTACATCATGCGGTAGAAGAATTAAGACAAGGCGCCAAAAAGAGCCGTTTTTCTCAAATAAGGCAAAGAATCAATCTCATTCTTTTAACCAAACCAAAATTGCCGCTTCACTTAATCGCCAAAACCTGTGGCTGCTTCTGAATGTTTGGAAGGTCTCCCCCCTTTCCGTGAATCTATCTGAAAAAAAAGCGAGGTAGATTATCTGTGAGTTGTTTTTCATTGATAAGGATACGAATTCGTTTGACTTGCTTTTTTAATTTTTTATATTGTCTTTAAAAATGAAAATGCTGAAAAATTATCACTACCCAAGGAAATAAAATGCATCCTATCTCTTCGGCATCTATTGAAAGCTTGCCCAATGAATTGCTGCTCCCTATCCTAGAGGCTTGCGCAGTTCCTTCCTTATTTAGCGTCTGTAAAAGATGGCATCATCTGCTGGCTACTGAAGTCATGCCTTTTCTTTATAAGCAAATAGGTAAAGTGCATGTTCCTCAAGGAAATGCTAAGGAGCGGGCTCTTATTGTAGATAGGATTTATAAGCTAGAAGAAAAGCTTTCTGAAACAGTAAAGGTAAATGCAATCTTTAGGCAAATCTTTACTTTAGCCAAGTCTCTTTCAACTTTAGAATTTAAAGAAAAAACAGAAGAAAAAAGAGGCTTAACTCTGGCTAATTACTCTTCTTATCTCTTAAATATTAATCGTCTTTTACTTTGGAAAAAACTTCCTGGCGGGGAAGAATACTTGAGCCGAGAAGAAATTAAGCACTTGCCTCTAGAAAAAAAAGGAGAGCTTCTTAGAGAGTGGATTGAAGAAAATTGTAAAAACATTACGACTTTGGATTTATCTGGAGTAGGCTTGACTTGTTTACCTTCAGAAATAGGCCAATTGTCACAGCTGATACGGCTTTACTTAAGCCAAAACCAGCTCACCGCTCTGCCTACAGAAATCTGGCAGCCGCCTCAGCTGCAAGAGCTTTACTTAAATCAAAACCAGCTCACCAGCCTTCCTGTAGAAATTGGGCAGCTGTCTCAGCTGCAAACGCTTGACTTAAATCGAAACCAGCTCACCAGTCTTCCTGCAGAAGTAGGACGGCTGGATCAGCTACAATGGCTTTACTTAAGCCAAAACCAGCTCACCGCTCTGCCTACAGAAATAGGCCAATTGTCTCAGCTGCAAGGGCTTTACTTAAATCAAAACCAGCTCACCGCTCTGCC
>NZ_JRXI01000228.1:0-1696 GCF_000813645.1 Neochlamydia sp. TUME1
TTTGATTTAAGTAAAGCCATTTCAGCTGAGACAATTGACCTATTTCAGCAGGCAGACTGGTGAGCTGGTTTTGATTTAAGTTAAGCAATTGTAGCTGAGACAATTGACCTATTTCTGCAGGCAGACTGGTGAGCTGGTTTTGATCTAAGTAAAGCTTTTGCAGCTTAGACAGCAGCCCAATTTCTGCAGGAAGGCTGGTGAGCTGGTTTTGAGTTAAGTAAAGCCCTTGCAGCTGAGACACTTGGCCTATTTCTGCAGGAAGACTGGTAAGTTGGTTTTGATTTAAGTAAAGCCCTTTCAGCTGAGACAATTGGCCTATTTCTGTTGGCAGAGCGGTGAGCTGGTTTTCTCTTAAGTCAAGCGTTTGCAACTGAGACAATTGGCTTATTTCTGAGGGTAAATAAGTCAAGCCTGTTCTAGATAAATCCAAAGCCGTGATGTTTTTACAATTTTCTTCAATCCAATCTCTAAGTAGCTCTCCTTTTTTTTCTAGAGGCAAGTGCTTAATTTCTTCTCGGCTCAAGTATTCTTCCCCATCAGGAAGTTTTTTCCAAAGTAAAAGGCGATTAACATTTAAGAGATAAGAAGAGTAATTAGTCAGCGTTAAGCCTCTTTTTTCTTCTGTTTTCTCTTTAAATTCCAAAGGAGAAATAGATTTAGCTAAGGTAAAAACTTCTTTAAAAGATAGATAAACTTTTTCAGTAGAGGTAGGTACATGATTGAGTTGATAAACTTTAGCTAACATAAGAGTTTGCTGGGTAGGGACATCTCCCCTTGGGAAGTGAAGTTGGGCTATTTTTTTACAAAGAGAAGGCATTACTTCAGAAGCCAGCAGATGATGCCATCTTTTACAGACGCTAAATTAAGGGAGGAACTGCGCAAGCCTCTAAGATAGGGAGTAGCAATTCATTGGGCAAGCTTTCAATAGATGTCGATGAGATAGGATGCATTTTATTTCCTTAGGTAGGGATAACTTTTTCAGCATTTTTATTTTTTAAAGACAATATAAAAAATTAAAAAAGCAAGTCAAACGAATTCGTATCCTTATCAATGAAAAACAACTTACAGATAATCTACCTCGCTTTTTTTTCAGATAGATTCACGGAAAGGGAGTAGGCCTTCCAAGCATTTAGGAGCAGCCACAGGTTTTGGGGATTAAGTGACACGGCAATTTTGATTTGGTTAAAAGAATGAGATTGATTCTTTGCCTTATTTGAGAAAAACGGCTCTTTTTGGTGCCTTGTTTTAATTCTTCTACCGCATGATGGAATACAATACGCCTAGCTTCTTCCTGTCAAGAAAAGTTGTTCTCCCAGCCATAACACTCTGCAGAAAAAGAGAAAAACTTCTTGTCGTTATAAATGTGTAGGTTAGTTTAAGCTTGCTTAGTTGCCGGAAGGAAAGTGGATTACTTGTTTAAAGATAAGATGGCTAAAAGTTTTTTATTTCATTTTAGCTCACCCCCATTTAAAAAGTACTTACAACCATTCTACAATTGAAAACGCTGCCTTATTTTTTCGGCGATATCTTTCAAAGGATTTTCCGCTAATTCAAGTGTTTGCAGATCAGACAGCTGCCCAATTTCTGCAGGCAGAGCGGTGAGTTGGTTTTGATTTAATTCAAGCCATAGCAGCCGGGACAGCTGCCCAATTTCTGCAGGCAGAGCGGTGAGCTGGTTTTGATTTAAGTAAAGCCC
>NZ_JRXI01000229.1:0-1621 GCF_000813645.1 Neochlamydia sp. TUME1
GCGTAGTTCCTTCCTTATTTAGCGTCTGTAAAAGATGGCATCATCTGCTGGCTTCTGAAGCGATGCCTTCTCTTTATAGAAAAATAGCACGGCTTCATTTCCCCAGGAAGAATGCTATTACCCAGAGAACTCTTATGTTAGCTAAAGTTTATCAACTCGATCCTGGACTTACCTCTACTGAAAAAGTTTATCAAGTTTTTAAACAAGTTTTTACCTTAGTTAAATCTATTTTTCCTTTGGAATTTAAAGAGAAAACAGAAGAAAAAAGAGGCTTAACTCTGGCCAATTACTCTTCTTATCTCTTAAATATTAATCGCCTTTTACTTTGGAAAAAACTTCCTGGTGGGGAAGAATACTTGAGGCGAGAAGAAATTAAGCACTTGCCTCTAGAAAAAAAAGGAGAGCTTTTTAGAGATTGGATTGAAGAAAATTGTAAAAACATCACGGCTTTAGATTTATCTAACGCAGGCTTGACTTATTTACCCCCAGAAATAGGCCAATTGTCTCAGCTGAAAGGGCTTTACTTAAATCAAAACCAGCTCACCAGCCTGCCTGTAGAAATAGGTCAATTGTCTCAGTTGGAATGGCTTTACTTAAATCAAAACCAGCTCACCAGCCTTCCCGCAGAAATAGATCAATTGTCTCAGCTGCAAGAGCTTTACTTAAATCAAAACCAGCTCACCAACCTTCCTGCAGAAATCGGGCAGCTGTCTCAGCTGCAAACGCTTTACTTACATCAAAACCAGCTCACCAGCCTTCCCGTAGAAATCGAGCAGCTGTCTCAGCTGGGAAAGCTTAACTTAAATCAAAATCAGCTCACCAGTCTGCCTGGAGAAATCGGGCAACTGTCTGAGCTGCAAACCCTTCTCTTAAATCAAAACCAGCTCACCAGCCTTCCTACAGAAATCGGGCAGCTGTCTAAACTGTGGCGGCTTGACTTAAATCAAAACCAGCTCACCAGCCTTCCTACAGAAATCGGGCAGCTGTCTCAACTACGAGTGCTTGACTTAAATCAAAACCAGCTCACCAGCCTTCCTACAGAAATCGGGCAGCTGTCTAAGCTGCGAATGCTTCACTTAAATCAAAACCAGCTCACCGCTCTGCCTGCAGAAATCGGGCAATTGTCTCAGCTGCGAAGGTTTTACTTAAGCCAAAACCAGCTCACCAGTCTGCCTGCAGAAATCGGGCAGCTGTCTCAGCTGCAATATCTTTACTTAAATCAAAACCAGATCGCCAGCCTTCCTGCAGAAATCGGACAAATGTCTCAGCTTACCAAGCTTGAACTAGCAGAAAATCCTTTGAAAGATATTGTAGAAAGAATAAGGCAGCGTTTTCTATTGTAGAATAGCCGTAAGTGATTTTTAAATTGGGGTGAGCTAAAATGAAATAAAAACTTTTAGCCCTCTTATCTTTAACTAAGTAAGCTTAAGTTAACCTACACATCTATAATGACAAAAAGTTTCTCTCTTTTTCTGCAGATTGCTAGGTTGGGAGAATAACCTTTCTTGACAGGAAGAAGCTAGGCGTATTGTATCCCATCATTCGGTAGAAGAAATAAAACAAGGCACCAAAAAGAGCCGTTTTTCTTAAACAAGGCAAAGAATCAATCTCATTCTTTTAG
>NZ_JRXI01000230.1:0-1619 GCF_000813645.1 Neochlamydia sp. TUME1
CGGAAGTTCCATTTTTTTAAAACCAATCAGTAGTAAACAAGGTTTTGATTGTTAAAAACTTATGTTTGTTTTCGACGCTTTTTTCTAGTGACTACATGTGCATGATTCTTTGGCAAAACTTTTGGTAACTCTATCTTTAAAGCCTCAAGCATTTGTCTATTTTGGTGACGTGGTTCTGGAATTTGCTGAAAACTTAAGCCTTCATTTAACGTCCATTCTATTAGCGTTAATGTAGATAAACTGCGCAACCCCTCTTCTACTGTTAAATAAAGGTCCTTCCAGGCTTTATCAAGCTCTCGGATAATCATGTAGGCTAACATTACAACCAAAACATGGCCCCTTGTACTTTCTTCTGAACGTACATAGACTGGCCGTATTTCAAGATCGCTTTTTACTGTTCTAAAAGCTGATTCTACCCTAGCTAAATCTTTGTAACGGTCATGTATCTCTTGCATACTCACTTCTTCGTGAGCTAGATCGGTTTTAATTACATAGCAGCCATCTAGCTTAGCATCTTCTGCTAACATTTCTTGATTAAGGCATAACGATAAGCTTCTATCTTGTGCGCTAACTGTTACACAGCTTTTAAGTGCTAAACGCTCAATTTTAGCCTTAATTTTCTTTAGCGCTACTTCCATGTGTGCTTTGGGATGAGCCTGCAAATAGGCATTTTGCATAGCAACCAATTTCTCTATGCTAGCTAGCTTGCTAAGACGAGAATGAGCGATTTCTTGGGCGCGCACAGGATTGCGCCTAAGAATATATCTTATCCCATTTTCTTTGACTTCAACCAAGTTTTCATCAAATAGGGTATACTCGATCACCCCTTTTTTCATTAAAGTCTCTATCTGGGCTTTTGTCAGAGCGGTAATATAATGAAAACCATGCGCTTGCAAGTTCTCGATCTGCCCGCTTTTAATCATTCCTCTATCGCCTACAAAAGTGACCTTTTCGCAGTTAAAGCGTTCTTTAGCTTTTTTGATCTGGGCATGAAAAGTAGAGGTGTCTTGCGTATGACCTTTAAATACTTCTGCCGATACAGGTGCACCCTCGGCTGAACTTAATAAGCCGATAACAATTTGTTTTTTACCTTTCTTTTTGTCTCGATTGTAACCCCAAGCGGCAAGCTCATTTTTTTCGCCTTCTAAATAGGAGCTAGTGACATCATACAAAAATAAGTGAGGAGCTTTCTTGGGGAAACTTTTAGTAAACAATCGATCTTCGATAGAGGCTTGGTTTTGGCATAACCACAAAAGATTTTTATAAAGATCTTCTTCATTAAAGCCTTCTTGCAGATCAATGACCGGAGCAATAGCATAGGTTTTTGCCAGCCTGACTGCAGAAAGTCTTGAGCCTTGCTCCAATACGCGTGCCAGCACTTGCCACAACGCGAGCTGACCTTCTCGGTTGTTGCCAAGAGCATCCACAATTCCTAAACGTTTAGCCATTTGGTAGATCACCCATACGCCACCAATAGATAGACCTTCTTGCATCGTGGCTTCACGGCAAGAGGCTAAGGCTTGGAGATTACCTTTGTATTTTAAAGCTAACTCGATAGCAGTAATTTCTTCGGTTGTGCAATTGGATAGATTACCAACCGTACGTTTTTTGACGGTTTT
>NZ_JRXI01000231.1:0-1548 GCF_000813645.1 Neochlamydia sp. TUME1
GTAAGCGGTCACGGGGGTTATCAATTACTTTGTGATAAATAAAATAATTTCTAGAGTTTATATTTACTTAATCATATATTGAGTAGTATGCAACCTTCATACGAGCAACTATTTAAAGAGAATGCAGAGCTAAGAGTAGAAAATGCTCAGCTTCGAGCTGAAAATGTGCAGTTAAAAGCGTTGGTAAATAGATTGGAAAAGGTAATCACCAAGCTTGAAGCACGCATTGCCCAGCTGGAGGTACAGCTTAATCAAAATTCCAAGAATAGTTCCAAGCCACCATCGACGGATCAAAAAGCTAATCGTTCAACTACTCCAAAAACAGAAAAACGACCTTATCATCCTGGTGCTAGCCGTCAACTGCTACCTGCTAGCGTAGTTACCTCACATGAGGTTCGTAGTGTAAAAGCTTGCCCCCATTGTCACTCTGCTATGCATGCCACTGATAAGGTTTTTTCCTGGCAGCAGATCGAGCTTCCTGAAATTAAGCCTTTGGTGCATCAAATAGATTTAGTAACGAGCAGATGCCCTTGCTGCCATCTAGAAACACGACCTGAACTTAAAGAAAATGAGCAATTCTTACTTGGCCCTAGACTGGAAGGCTTTATTAATCTGCTGATGGGACAATATCGTCAAGGCCATCGTGCGGTGCGCACCATGATTAGTGCCTTACTGCCTCACGTGACTTTAAGCCAAGGTTTTATTTCTAAAGTTAAAGCTCGCACCGCTGCCTTACTTGTTTCGTCCTATGAAACACTTGTTAAAGCAGCTACTACCACCCAGCAACCTTTGCATATAGATGCAACGAGCTGGCGCCACGCCGCCACTAATGAACATTTGCTAGTATTACGTGTAGGAAATGTGATTGCTTATGCATTAAGACCCTATCAAAATGGCGCTACTCTAAAGGCGCTAGTCGGTCAGAAGATTTATTGCTTAGTGAGTGATCGAGGTCTAGCTATTCATCAAATTAAGGTAAAGATCAAACAGTATTGTTTAGCTCATTTACTCCGTAATATACAAGGGCAAGCAGAACAGCCCAATATATCTTTAGAAGACACACAGCGTTTAGGACACCTATATGATACCTTGCAAGAGCTTTTTAAAGATAAGCATCGTCTAGAAAAAGGACAAATCAGTCAGTCTACTTGGCAGCAGTATGGATATCTTAACTGGCGTTATATACAAGAAGAATTGCAAGAATTGCAATGCTGGAGTAGCACCAAAAAGTTGCGGAAGTTTTGCCACAAGCTTTTAAAGCAGATCAAACATTTCCGTGCTTATTTGAAAGATCCTGCTATTCCTATGACCAATAATGCTGCCGAAGAATCTTTAAGAAATCTAGTCATTGTACGTAAGTTATGTCTAGGTAGCCAATCTATCTATGGCAAAAGATGGAGGGAGGTGCTGCATAGCTGTATCGAAACTCTTTATCGACAAGGAAAATCTATTCTAGATTTTCTAACAGATGCTATCCATGCCGCTCGTACCAAGCAACCTATCCCTTCTGTTATCTAAAAAACTTTTTATATCCCGTGACCGCTTACG
>NZ_JRXI01000232.1:0-1504 GCF_000813645.1 Neochlamydia sp. TUME1
TTTTCCGCTAATTCAAGCTGTAGCAGCGGAGACAGCTGCCCAATTTCTATAGGCAGACTAGTGAGCTGGTTTTGATTTAAGTAAAGCCCTTGCAGCTGAGACAATTGACCTATTTCTGTAGGCAGAGCGGTGAGCTGGTTGTGATTTAATTCAAGCCTTCGTAGTTGAGACAGCTGCCCGATGTCTACAGGAAGACTGGTGAGCTGGTTTTGATTTAATTCAAGCTCTTGCAGCTGAGATAGCTGTCCAATTTCTGCAGGAAGGCTGGTGAGCTGGTTTTGATTTAAGTAAAGCCCTTGCAGCTGAGACAGCTGCCCGATTTCTACAGGCAGAGCGGTGAGCTGGTTTTGGCTTAACTCAAACCCTTGCAGCTGAGACAGTTGCCCGATTTCTACAGGAAGACTGGTGAGCTGGTTTTGATTTAAGTAAAGCTCTTGCAGCTTAGACAGCTGCCCGATTTCTGCAGGAAGACTGGTGAGCTGGTTTTGGCTTAACTCAAGCTCTTGCAGTTGAGGCAATTGACCTATTTCTGCAGGAAGACTGGCGAGCTGGTTTTGATTTAAGTAAAGCACTTGTAGCTGAGACAGCTGCCCGATTTCTGCAGGAAGACTGGTGAGCTGGTTTTGATTTAATTCAAGCTCTTGCAGTTGAGGCAATTGACCTATTTCTGCAGGAAGGCTGGTGAGCTGGTTTTGATTTAAGTAAAGCCATTGCAGCTGAGACAGCTGCCCGATTTCTTCAGGCAGGCTGGTGAGCTGGTTTTGATTTAAGTAAAGCCCTCGTAACTGGAACAGCTGCCGGATTTCTGAAGGCAGAGCGGTAAGCTGGTTTTGATTTAAGTAAAGCCATTGCAGCTGAGGCAACTGCCCGATTTCTTCAGGCAGGTTGGTGAGCTGGTTTTGGCTTGAATTAAGCTCTTGCAGCTGAGACAGCCGACCTATTCCTTCAGGAAGGCTGACGAGCTGGTTTTGGCTTAAGTCAAGCCATTGCAGCTGAGGCAGCCGCCCGATCTCTGCAGGCAGGTTGTTGAGCTCGTTTTCTCTTAAGTCAAGAGTTTTTAGCTCAGACAACTGCCCGATTTCTGCAGGCAGAGCGGTGAGCTGGTTTTGGCTTAAGTCAAGAGCTTGCAGCTCAGACAACTGCCCGATTTCTGCAGGCAGAGCGGTGAGCTGGTTTTGGCTTAAGTGAAGCACTTGCAGCTTAGACAGCTGCCCGATTTCTGCAGGAAGACTGGTGAGCTGGTTCTGATTTAATTCAAGCGATTGCAGCTCAGACAGCCGCCCAATTTCTGCAGGCAGAGCGGTGAGCTGGTTTTGATTTAAGTAAAGATATTGTAGCTCAGACAGCTGCCCAATTTCTGTAGGCAGAGCAGTGAGCTGGTTTTCTCTTAAGTCAAGCGTTTGCAGCTGAGATAACTGGCATATTTCTGGGGGTAAATAAGTCAAGTCTATTCTAGATAAATCTAAAGCCGTGATGTTTTTACGATTTTCTGCAATCCAATCTC
>NZ_JRXI01000233.1:0-1463 GCF_000813645.1 Neochlamydia sp. TUME1
CACCAGCCTGCCTGCAGAAATCGGGCAGCTGTCTGAGCTGCAAGAGCTTTACTTAAGAGAAAACCAGCTCACCAGCCTTCCTGCAGAAATCGGGCAATTGTCTCAGCTGCAAAGGCTTTACTTAAATCAAAACCAGCTCACCAGCCTGCCTACAGAAATCGGGCAATTGTCTCAGCTGACACGGCTTTACTTAAATCAAAACCAGCTCGCCAATCTTCCTGCAGAAATTGGGCAATTGTCTCAGCTACAAAGGCTTGAACTAAATCAAAACCAGCTCACCGCTCTGCCTGTAGAAATTGGGCAGCTGTCTCGGCTGCAAAGGCTTTACTTAAATCAAAACCAGCTCATCAGTCTGCCTGGAGAAATCGGGCAATTGTCTCAACTGCTAGACCTTCACTTAAATCAGAACCATATCACCAGTCTGCCTGGAGAAATCGGGCAATTGTCTCAGCTGCTAAACCTTCACTTAAGACAAAACCAGCTCACCGCTCTGCCTACGGAAATCGGGCAAATGTCTCGGCTTACCCAGCTTGAATTAGCGGAAAATCCTTTGGAAGATATTCCAGGAAAAATAAGGCAGCATTTTCCATTGTAGAATAGTCTTAAGTGATTTTTAAATTGGGGTGAGCTAAAATGAAATAAAAAACTTTTAGCCACCTTATGTTTAAAGAAGTAATTGCTTTTCTTCCCACAACTAAGCAAGCTTAAGCTAACCTACGCATTTATAATGACAAGAAATTTCTCTCTTTTTCTGCAGATTGATATGCTGGGAGAACAGCCTTTCTTGACAGGAAGAAGCTAGCCGTATTGTATTTCATCATTCGATAGAAGAATTAAAGAATTGCACCAAAAAAGAGCCGTTTTCTCAAATAAGGCAAAGAATCAATCTCCTTCTTTTAGCCAAACCAAAATTGCCGCGTCACTTAATCCTCAAAACCTGTGGCTGTTCCTAAATGCTTGTAGGGTCTCCACCCTTTCCTTGAATCTATCTGAAATAAAAGCGTGGTAGATTATCTGAGAGTTGTTTTTCATTGATAAGGATATGAATTGGTTTGACTTGCTTTTTTAATTTTTTTATATTGCCTTTAATAAATAAAATGCTGAAAAGCCATCACTACCCAAGGAAATAAGATGTATCCTATCTCATCGACATCTATCGAAAGCTTGCCCAATGAATTGCTGCTCCCCATCTTAGAGGCCTGCGCAGTTCCTTCCTTATTTAGCGTCTGTAAGAGATGGCATCATCTGCTGGCTTCTGAAGTGATGCCTTCTCTTTATAAACAAATAGGTAAAGTACATGTTTCCCAAGGGGATATTAACAAGCAGGCTTTTATTTTAGATAGGATTTATAAGCTAGAAAGTAGACTTTCTGAAACAGCAAAGGTAAATGCAATTTTTAGGCAAATCTTTACTTTAGCTAGTTCTCTTTCTCCTCTAGAATTTAAAGGGAAGACTGAAGAAAA
>NZ_JRXI01000234.1:0-1460 GCF_000813645.1 Neochlamydia sp. TUME1
CTTTATAAACAAATAAGTAAAGTACATGTTTTCCAAGAGAATATTAATAAGCAGGCTTTTATCTTAGATAGGATTTATAAGCTAGAAAGTAGACTTTCTGAAACAGCAAAGGTAAATGCAATTTTTAGGCAAATCTTCACTTTAGCTAGTTCTCTTTCTCCTTTAGAATTTAAATGGAAAACAGAAGAAAAAACAGGCTTAACTCTGGCTAATTACTCTTCTTATCTCTTAAATATTAATCGTCTTTTACTTTGGAAAAAGCTTCCTGGTGGGGAAGAATACTTGAGCCGAGAAGAAATTAAGTACTTGCCTCTAGAAAAAAAAGGAGAGCTTCTTAGAGATTGGATTGCAGAAAATTGTGGAAACATCGTGGATTTAGGTTTATCTAGAGTAGGTTTGACTTGTTTACCCGCAGAAATATGCCAGTTATCTAGGCTGCAATGGCTTAACTTAAATCAAAACCAGCTCACCAGCCTGCCTACAGAAATCGGGCAGCTGCCTGAGCTGCGAACCCTTTACTTAAATCAAAACCAGCTCACCGCTCTGCCTGAAGAAATTGGGCAATTGTCTCGCCTGCTAGAGCTTTACTTAGACGGCAACCAGCTCACTTCTCTTCCTAGAGAGATAGGGCAGCTATCCCATCTACAAGAGCTTCACTTAAACAATAATCAGCTTACATTCCTTCCTGCAGAAATCGGGCAGCTGTCTAAGCTACGAGTGCTTGACTTAAATCAAAACCAGCTCACCAGTCTTCCTGTAGAGATCGGGCAATTGTCTCAGCTTCTCATACTTGAATTAGCGGAAAATCCTTTGAAAGATATTGCAGAAAAAATAAGGCAGCGTTTTCAATTGTAGAATGGCTTAAGTACTTTTTAAATTGGGTTGAGCTAAAATGAAATAAAAACTTTTAGCCATCTTATCTTTAAACAAGTCATCCGCTTTCCTTCCCGCAACTAAGCAAGCTTAAACTAACCTACACATTTATAATGACAAGAAGCTTCTCTCTTTTTCTGCAGATTGCTATGGCTGGGAGGACAACTTTTCTTGACAGGAAGAAGCTAGGCGTATTGTATTCCATCATACGGTAGAAGAATTAAAACATTGCGCCAAAAAGAGCCGTTTTTCTCAAATAAGGCAAAGGATCAATCTCATTCTTATAACCAAATCAAAATTGCCGCGTTACTTAATCCCCAAAACCTGTGGCTGCTCCTAAATGCTTGGAAGGCCCCCCCTTTTCGTTAAATCTATCTGAAATAAAAGCGTGGTAGATTATCTGCGAGTTGTTTTTCCTTGATAAGGATACGAATTGGTTTGACTTGCTTCTTTAATTTTTTTATATTGCTTTAAAAAATAAAAATGCTGAAAAGTTATCACTACCCAAGAAAATAAAATGCATCCTATCTCATCGATATCTATTGAAAGCTTGCCCAATGAATTGCTGCTCCCTATCTTAGAGGCTT
>NZ_JRXI01000235.1:0-1427 GCF_000813645.1 Neochlamydia sp. TUME1
CAGGACTCTTCACATGGGATCTATAGGGACTTCTGTGGCAGGAGCTGCTATCACAGCTTCTTTCCCTGCTCCTGCTCCTGCTCTGACAGTGCTTGCTGTGGGATCTGTTGGACTGGTGTTCATGGCCACGCCTGTCATCATGAGTGCTGCATCACTGCTTGTGCCCACTGTGGGTCTCTGGACTGGGGCTGCGGTTGCGCTTGCAGGAGGGTTCAGAGGTAGCACTTGAGAAGCTGTAGAGAGGCTGGTGAAAAGGGTACAAGTTAGTGGTGTGGTACTGTGTACATGTATGCACTGATACTGTGTACGTGTATGCACTGCTATATGAGCATGGTTGTGATGTGTATGTGTATGCACTGTGTAAGAAGTGTTGGTCTGGTGGTGTACCTTGTCTGGAGTGCTTGGAGTTGATGAACTTGATGTTGATACTGCAGAGTGGAGTGTAGGATGATTAGGAGCTTGTGGACTGGCTGGGAACAGTTGAAGGGCAATGGTCTTGGCCGTGTTGATCCACTGGCTTATGTCCTCAGGACTGGCATGGATGATGATGCTGTCAACGCACTTGCAATGACTGTCATCTCAGTTTCATTGGGCTGGGTGGAAGCTGTGAGCATGTGGTAGCTGTAGTCAGGTGGAAACAGGCATGCAGAGGAGTGGCATGAAGCAGAGAGTAGTCCAGGACGGTGCAGGCAGCTTGGCTGGAGGAGTAGGCCTTGAAGATGAGCTTGTAGAAGACATGACCTAAAATTGAATGATGAGATAGTCAAGTTGTGTAGATATAAAAACCAAAAATTTGAAGACCATACTCAGTTGAGGCAGTTGTGGGGCTATCTGTGTCCACTTGGAGTTCCACTTTTTGATGATGGTTGTCTTCTTGTAGGGCAGGAGCTTGGGAATCTTGGTGATCGTTGGGCATGAGCTGCATGAGATCTGGATTGAAGGTGTAGGATTTGTTGGCATGTCTGATGAACAGCATCCAGAGACCTGTGTATTAAGTGTGTATGTGTATGCAGTGTAATGTTAGCATTGAGAGTGAATGGAATGGAAAGATAGGGTACTATATTTAGCCTTTATGAAGTGTGTAGTGTACCAGAGGGGTGTTGTACCATTGTGTTGCACTCCACCAGCAGTCTTGGTATGGATGTTGGGAATGCTTGCAGAGATGACTGTAGAAGCTGCCAGGTACTACAGCACATCCCCAAGGAGGGTCATGAGCTCACCCATCTCCTGTACATTGGTCATGAGCACAACGGCTGTAGCATTCTATGGTGAAGAGAAGAGTCAGTCTAAAATCAAGTAAACAAATGTGAAGATGAAGTGTGACTTACCATGATGACTGGGGTTCGTGAATCCCATCATGTGGTTCAGTTTGGCCTGATCCCAGTGGTGAGTGGAAGAGTCCAGTGAGATGTTGCAAAGGATGATGT
>NZ_JRXI01000236.1:0-1385 GCF_000813645.1 Neochlamydia sp. TUME1
CTCACTATCTTATCTTCAAGTATACTTTATCACTCATCCAATCCTCATGAATTTCCTAAAGTATTGCTGTAACCAATCTTTCGCATGATTCTTCATTTGGAAATACTCTTACTATTCTTGTGCGTCTCTTAATCTCTTGATTCAATCTATCCATTATATTAGAAGTTCGAATTTTTACGTGATGATGAGAAGAAAATTGAAAAAATGTCGGGTATAATTAAAAGTGTTGGCAAGATAAGGAAAGATTAATACATACTGAAAGTGTAGCAAAAGGAGGTTGCATATGCTTAAGGAAGAAGAAGTTAATAATGTAGTAAATCGATTAAAGAATCATCCCAACTTATTAGAATCCATTAAAGAATTATTAGATATTACCGAAGGAATTAAAGGGATAGAAGTGGCGGATGATGCTGAATTTGCTCTTATTCCCGAAGTTAGGGGTTTAGGGAAAAAATGCCTTGAGGATTGGGCAAAGCATCAAGTAAATGAACAAGAAGCCAAGGCTCAGGAAATGAAATTAAGACAGCATTCTAAAAAAAACTAAATTGGCATACAACATTTGGGATAGTAGGTATGGAAGAAAGATGCTTCCTACAAGCAGGAAAATTGATTAGACCCTTTTCCTTTTATTCCAAGGTTAGATGCAGAGGGTATTCTTTACCATTAGAGCGAGCAATAACCGACTTTGGAGCAGATATTGCGTTTGGAAAATTAGGGGAAACCTGTTTATTGCCTAAATGGCGTCCGGCATAAAGATAGCGTGAACTTAGTCTAGGCTTTTATATGGAACGTAGGAACCTCATAGAGGATATTAAGAGAAAACTATAGTGGTTTAAATTTTAAATTTCTGTTCATTAACATATACTTAAAAAAGAGTAATCAATGGTTTGAGCAAGAGTAGAAAACTTACTTAAGTTTGCTGCTACGATCTTCTTAAAATTAGCCCAAAAGGTTTCAATAGGGTTTAGATCGGGAGAATAGGGCGGTATAAATAAAATCTCACACCCTGCCTTTTTGATAAGCTCATGAGTGGCTTGCGATTTATGGAAGGTAGCATTATCCATAATCAGGATCTGCCCTGCTTTAAGCTCGGGTATCAATATTTTTTCTAGCCAAAAGTTAAACAAAAGAAAATTACAAGTACCTGTATAACAAAAAGGAGCTAAAATTTTAGACTTGTATTTAGCTGCTATAAAGCTTTCCCTAGCAAATGAACGACCTGCTATAGCACCATAAATCTTTTCTCCTATAGGCCCTCTTGCATGTTGGCGCTGTAAGCCTAGGAAACAGAAAAACACCCAGCGTGTTGTTGGCTTTCGCGTAGGTTTCTTAAGCTGATTTAAGAAGTTCTCACCATTTTCTCGCAATTTTTTTCGGATTTTATA
>NZ_JRXI01000237.1:0-1367 GCF_000813645.1 Neochlamydia sp. TUME1
TTTAGCCAAGTCTTTTTCTCCTTTGGAATTTAAATGGAAAACAGAAGAAAAAAGAGGCTTAACGCTGGCTAATTACTCTTCCTATCTTGTAAATATTAATCGCCTTTTACTTTGGAAAAAACTTCCTGGCGGGGAAGAATACTTGAACCGAGAAGAAATTAAGCACTTGCCTCTAGAAAAAAAAGGGGAGCTTCTTAGAGATTGGATTGAAGAAAATTGTAAAAACATCACGACTTTAGATTTATCTAGATTAAGCTTGACTTATTTACCCCCAGAAATAGGCCAGCTATCTCAGCTGCAAACGCTTGACTTAAGAGAAAACCAGCTCGCCAGTCTGCCTGCAGAAATCGTTCAGCTGTCTCAACTACGAGAGCTTTACTTAAATCAAAACCAACTCACCGCTCTGCCTGCAGTAATAAGCCAATTGTCTCAGCTACAATTGCTTAACTTAAATCAAAACCAGCTCACCGCTCTGCTTACAGAAATCGGGCAGCTGTCTAAGCTGACACGGCTCGACTTAAATCAAAACCAGCTCACCGCTCTGCCTGCAGTAATAAGCCAATTGTCTCAGCTACAATTGCTTGACTTAAATCAAAACCAGCTTACCGCTCTGCCTACAGAAATTGGGCAGCTGTCTCAGCTGCAAGGGCTTTGGTTAAGCGGCAACCGGCTAACCGCTCTGCCTGCAGAAATCGGGCAATTGCCTCAGCTGCGAGGGCTTAACTTAAATCAAAACCAGCTCACCAGCCTTCCTGCAGAAATTGGACAGTTGTCTAATCTGCAATATCTTTACTCAAATCAAAACCAGCTCACCAGTCTGCCTGCAGAAATCGGTCAATTGTCTCAGCTGCGAGGGCTTTACTTAAATCAAAACCAGCTCACTAGCCTGCCTACAGAAATCGGACAGCTGTCTTATCTGCTACAGCTTCACTTAAGCCAAAACCAGCTCACCGCTCTGCCTGCAGAAATCGGGCGGCTGTCTCGGTCTCGGCTGGAATTTCTTGAATTAAATCAAAACCAGCTCACCACTCTTCCTGCAGAAATAGGTCAATTGTTTCAACTACGAGTGCTTGACTTAAATCAAAACCAGCTCACCAGCCTGCCTGAGGAAATATGGCAACTGTTTCAACTACGAGGGCTTAACTTAAATCAAAACAAGCTCACCAGCCTTCCTGCAGAAATAAGGCGGCTGTCTCAGCTGCAAGTGCTTTACTTAAATCAAAACCAGCTCACCAGCCTTCCTACAGAAATCGGGCAGCTGTCTGAGCTGCAAACGCTTAAATTAAATCAAAACCAGCTCACCGCTCTGCCTACAGAAATTGGGCAATTGCCTCAGCTGCAAGGGCTTTACTTAAATCAAAACCAGC
>NZ_JRXI01000238.1:0-1361 GCF_000813645.1 Neochlamydia sp. TUME1
ACAAATTAGCTTAAAGATTTTCCAGGAGCTGAGTCAGCAAGATCTAACTAACGCACGAGGTGTTTGTAAAGAGTGGAAGCAATTAATTGAGCAAAATAATGGATGGAAAAGGCTTCATTTAAAGAAAATTAAAAGTAATTTACCAACAACTAATCAGCTTGCTAATAAAGCAAATTCCTTGGATCCTTTTCCGCCTCACTGGAGCCCCTTTCAAATAGCTAAATCCTTATGGTGTAATCCAGCGACTATTATTAGTGGCTCACAGAAAGCAAAAGTAAATGCTGTAGCTGCCTATCTACATAAAGAAGGCTTTGAATTAAAAGGTGTTGCAAGTGACGGCGACTGCTTTTTCAGTGCTTTTTTAGGAAGCTATAAAGAACTCTCTAGAAAGATTCCTTTGCTAGACGAGCATCCCGATAAAACTTCATATTTAAGGCAAGTACTCTCAGACATTATTAAGCACACTAACAGTAAAAGAGCAGAAGAAATAATAGAAAAAGGAAGTTGGATAAGCGGCTTAGGAGAAGGAGATCTATTAGCCTCGGCTTTATCCATTCCTATAAGGCTAGTAACGATTAATGAAGAACGATTGATTTGTGGTGTTAATGATATGCTTATCTTTTCAAAAGTAGGCTTAACATCTAAAAAAGTTAGATCCAGGGAATGGGAAACTATTCCTCAAGAAGAAAGACCTCAAGAATATATCCTTATTGTAGATTTAGGCGGACATTTTATCTATGCTCAAAAGCCCTTAAAGCAAGATAAAACTCTTCTTTCAAAGTCGAACCCCCCCACTAATTTTCTTTTTTCTAATTCTCTATCTACAAATGAATTAAAAAACACCCTCAAAACATTGGAAAGCGAGGAGCTTTTATCAGGCGAGAAGATAAAAGAATTAGAACAAACCTATACTTTAGCTTTACAAATTGCTGTCCAATGGAAAGATCCAATTCAAGAAAGCTTTTGCATAGAGGAATTAGGTGACATTTATCTAAGAAAGCAAACATCGGAAACGCTCCTACAAGCGGCAGGCCTTTATAATTATGCCTTACGCCTAGCTCCTCCACAACGGCAAAAAATTCTTAGGGATAGACTCTCCCAAGTACAAAATTTACTTGTTAAACAATGTAAAGGCACACCTTTTGATTCCGTGGTAATAGAGAAACAATTTGAACGCAATCGCAGCGAATTGAAAAAATTTAGAGAAGAAATAGAGAAGAAAATTCAAACTCTGCCAGAGAACCCTTCTTCCCAAGAGGTGAGAGAGCTTTATGGTGAGATAGCTCACCATATAAAAATTTTCTTCGGACAACTTGTAATACAGGCCGTACATCAATTAGACACTGAGCCTTGTGAGTATG
>NZ_JRXI01000239.1:0-1304 GCF_000813645.1 Neochlamydia sp. TUME1
GACAACCTCTAGTTATGATGGCAAGCGCTTAGCAGTAGGGCTAAGTATAGGTTTTGTTTTAACTTATAATGTGAATGATGGAGCTTTTTTAACTGAATCAAACATAGGCGGCGTAGCGCCTGTGCGTTTTCTTATTTTAGACGAAAGCTATTTCCTAGCCTCTCGTTTCCATCCTGAATTTAAGAAATTTAACCTTTGTCAACATACTCCTGATACAAAATACTGTGGAGCCTTATGGCCTTGGACGCCTAGGGAATATCCAGTGGTAGATTCTCATCATATTCATGCTAGCTATGATGGCCGCAAATTAGTCTTTTGTGATGAACATGGTTGGCTGCATCTATGGGACTTTGCTCATTTGCAAGGAAAGGAGCGTATTTTGGTGGCTCCTCCCCATGCTTAGAAAGACTATTTATTTTACTTGAATCGTTTGGCTAATTAAAATTGATTGTAACTGTTCATAAGAACGATAAGAGGAATATTTTCGTTATATTACTTCTTCGCCAAGCACCTCGGGAGGTTGCGAAGTTGCTTGAAGTTGATTGGCTATAAAATGCCTGAATCCTTCAAGCCTAGTGGAAGAAGAGGGGGCAACCCATAAAGAAATTGAAAAGCCAAAATATGTTTTTGTTTTTTTCGCGCTTGGCTAAGCTTGCTACTATAAAAATCGATTAATTGGTCAGAACTTATAAAGCAAATTTTGGCAAAGTGTGTTTAAAATAATCGTTCATTGGTATAAATAATTTTCCTTCAAAAAGGCAATGGATTGGGCATGAATCAGTTGATATTTAAAATACGCTATTGAATTTTAAATAATAAAACCCTGAAATTTTACAATAAATCAGACAAATCTAAATTTATGGTAAATAACATGACACCATTTTCCTTAATCCCTAGTATAAGAATACCTGAAGAAGTGCAATTAAAGATTCTTAGCCTTTTAGATGAAAAAGAGTTACCGATTGCAGGCCTTGTTAACAAACATTGGCAGCGAATGGCTCAAGATCCTTCTTTATGGCGGCCTATTTGCCAACGACGCTGGAAAAACCTTAGCCACTCTTCTTCCCCAGGAAAAAACTGGCAAAAAATCTGTAAGAAAAGAGTACAGATGTCACAAACGATGAGGCTAACGAAAGGCGAGTATTCAAAAAACAAATGTAAACAGACTATCTACAAATTACCTAATTTTTCAGGGAAAATTCTTGCGCTTAAAACTCGATGATATACTTTTTTATTCTTGACAGTTAGGCAGCTTTTCTTGATGACTCAAAGGTTACATTTTCTTGTACTGCATTTAAATGTTT
>NZ_JRXI01000240.1:0-1236 GCF_000813645.1 Neochlamydia sp. TUME1
GGATGATGGCTCTGTACATCACTTAAAGCTCCATCCATGAAGGGACCTGTAGTGCTACTAGAGTACAATGCTATTTGCATGATTTCAGGAGGATGGGATGGTGTGGCGCTTTATGGATCGATTTAATGAGGTAGTCTACATATATTTAACCAACCACTAATTTGTGTGGACAAGGGAGGTATTATAAAACTGAGATAGGAGTTGTTGGTTGTTGTTGCTTCCACAGCTGCTTCAAACACTCCCCCACCAGCCCACAACAGTCAACATGTCAACTCCTGAGTCATCAGTGAAGACTGCTGTCCTCAACCTGCCACTGAATCTGTCCTCCATGTCCAACAATGATGTGAAGAAGTGGTGCAAGGACAACTGGGCTATCATTGAGCAGGAGCACATCACCATAGCCAGCCTCAAGTCTCTTCTCAAGAAGCTCAGGGCCAGCAGGACAGCACTGAACAAGAAGGCAGCTATATCAAAGCTTCTGGAGATCATGAGGAAGGAAGAGGAGCAAGGGGAGGAGCAATTGATGAGGAGAGGTAAACAAAGCTGTGAGGAATGCAAAGAAGCTGACCAAACTTGGGAAGAAGAGGAGGAGGAAGTGGCTGAGCATGGTAGAGTGGAGCAGGAGGGAGGAGAAGTGGAGGAAGGAGATAGTGGAGGAGTCCATTTGGAAGCATGCTCACGTTGTCTCTGAGTCTTGGCTCCCTGACCCCACACTCCCACTGAACAAGAGGGCATGTCAGCTACTGGAGCTGTTGTACAACAAATTAGGTACAATTCCCATATTTTTCAGCATTTTTTATGTACACTATTCAAATCCAACACACGTCAGATTGTCAAACTGTACAATTTATTCCATATTACTTATAATTTTAACATGTTGTTCTAAGTATGTATTTTTTATGTACATTTCCCTTATCCAACACACATCTGATTGCACAATCAACTTGCACTCATTTAAGATGAGAGGTCAAAAATGACTGTGAAATTTTTGTTGTGTTAAAATGGTGTTAGAGCAAGTAGTTTCAAGTATTTAGGCCTATGTCAATTTTTTTTGTGCGATTTTTGGTTTTGAAGTGCTGGAATGATTTATGCAAGTAGTTTTGGTGCTTGTTTTTGAGAGATGACACAACAAATAGAAGAATAAATGGAAAGTAAAATTGATTTTATAGCACTAAAGTTGCATTTCAGATTGGACCTGTTTTCAGGTAATAAATTAGGTGCTTATTCCTGGTGTGC
>NZ_JRXI01000241.1:0-1243 GCF_000813645.1 Neochlamydia sp. TUME1
TTTTAGCTCACTCCAACTTAAAAAGTACTCATGGCCATTCTACAATTGAAAACGCTGCCTTATTTTTTCTGGAATATCTTCCAAAGGATTTCCCGCTAATTCAAGCTTGTGAAGCCGAGAAGACAATCGCCAGATCTCTACAGGAAGGCTGGTGAGCTGGTTTTAGTTTAAGTAAAGCTTTTGCAGCTGAGGCAGTTGCCCGATTTCTCCAGGCAGATTGGTGAGCTGGTTTTGATTTAAGTTAAGCCCTTGCAGCTCAGACAGCCGCCCAATTCCTGCGGGCAGACTGGTGAGCTGGTTTTGATCTAGGTCAAGCCATTTCAGCTGAGACAGCTGCCCGATTTCTTTAGGCAGGCTGGTGAGCTGGTTTTGGTTTAAGTAAAGCTTTTGCAGCTCAGACAGCTGCCCGATTTCTCCAGGTAGATTGGTGAGCTGGTTTTCTCCTAAGTAAAGCGTTTGCAGCTCAGACAGCTGACCGATTTCTCCAGGCAGATTGGTGAGCTGGTTTTCTCCTAAGTAAAGCGTTTGCAGCTCAGACAGCTGACCGATTTCTCCAGGCAGATTGGTGAGCTGGTTTTCTCCTAAGTAAAGCGTTTGCAGTTCAAACAGCTGACTGATTTCTGCAGACAGAGCGGTGAGCTCGTTTCGGCTTAAATCAAGCCCTTGCAGATGAGACAGCTGCCCAATTTCTACAGGCAGATTGGTGAGCTGGTTTTGATTTAAGTAAAGCCCTTGCAGCTGAGACAATTGCCCGATTTCTCCAGGCAAACTGGTGAGCTGGTTTTGATCTAGGTCAAGCCTTTGCAGCTGAGACAGCTGCCCGATTTCTTTAGGCAGATTGGTGAGCTGGTTTTGATTTAAGTAAAGCTCTTGCAGCTGAGGCAGTTGCCCGATTTCTCCAGGCAAACTGGTGAGCTGGTTTTGGCTTAAATTAAGCCTTTGCAGCTCAGACAGCCGCCCGATTTCTACAGGCAGATTGGTGAGCTGGTTTTGATTTAAGTAAAACCCTTGCAGCTGAGACAATTGCCCGATTTTTCCAGGCAGACTGGTGAGCTGGTTCTGATTTAAGTAAAGCACTTGCAGCTGAGGCAGTTGCCCGATTTCTCCAGGCAGATTGGTGAGCTGGTTCTTATTTAAGTAAAGGTTTTGCAGCTGAGACAGCTGACCGATTTCTGCAGGAAGGCTGGTGGGCTGGTTGAAGCTTAAGATAAGCGTTTGCAGCTTAGATAACTGGCATATTTCT
>NZ_JRXI01000242.1:0-1213 GCF_000813645.1 Neochlamydia sp. TUME1
CAGGGTTAACGCATTATAAATAAATTTTTTAAAAGTTCTTCTCTGTAAGTAATATTACATGCAGCTCTCAAGCGCTTTGCTTGCAAAGATGCTTTGCGAGGATCCTTTTTTAAAAGATTTAAAGCCATTTTTCGCAAACAACTTAAATTTTGTGCCATTGTTTTGTCTTTATATTTTTGCTTGTCTTCTTCAAAAACTACATCCAAAATCCAATGCAAATTATTCTCTACTTGCCAATGATCTCTAGCCACTCTGGCAAACCTCTTTGCATCAACTTCAAAACTCATTGCATAATATACTTGTTCTATCGTCACTTTTCCTTTTAGAGTTCTCTCCCTCTGACATAGACCCACAGATTTTAAGTTAGACCATTCTTTTGATTTAGGTAAATCTGCTGCATCTAAAACCCAATAATTGCGCTCTTCTATACGACCATGTTCTTTTTCTAATGTTTTAAAATGGTCAGCATCACAGCCTTTAAACTCATTTTTAAAGGCATCTGTAAATAAGATTTCAATTTCTTCTTTAAAATCCTTTTCATTATCTTTTATTGGTAAAGCATAGTCTCCACCTCTTTCTGAAATTAAAGTCGCTGTTTTTTTATGGGAATGAATGGCATCCGTAGTAACTATGCATCCTTTTAAATCCAACATTTCTAACAACGGCTTTAAAGCTGTTATCTCATTCGATTTATCCCTTACGGCTTGCTGAGCAATGCAAAGACCATTTTCTATACTCCATGCATGTAGCATATGGGCCATGCCCTTTAAACTTTCTCCATATGCTCCACAAAGACTTTTTCCATCTATTGCAATAATGTCGCTAGATGAATGTTTTTGCAGTGATTGACTCCATGCAGAAAAACATTCGCAAAATTTATTTTTATCTATTAATGAAAAAACTCTACAAACTGTATCATGAGCGGGGATTCCATAAGGTAGATCTACATATTTTTTTAACCATTCTAAATTAGCGTCCGCTACATCTACAATTTCTATAAAGCTATCTGCCCCACAGAGCATCCCTGTTAGAGCTATAAATAAAATGGATTCTAAGCTGTATTTTTTGCATCGTTCTATTCTTGGGTCCGGGACAATTTTTAAAAATCCCATAATGACGGTGTCATCCTCTGACATGGCTTCTCCTGTATTAAAGGAAAAGTTGTGAGGAAAATATTTTTACTTATCAAGTAAAATTAAATGCGTTAACCCTG
>NZ_JRXI01000243.1:0-1195 GCF_000813645.1 Neochlamydia sp. TUME1
TAAGCTAAAAAAGTGAAAATCTAAGAATTTTCGTTAGCGAGAATGAAAATTGGCTAAAATTTAAGAGTTTTAGAGCAGGAGGTAGCCTTCAAGTTAGGGTTTTAAAGCAATTTAAAGAAGAAATTAAGTTTTTTAGCCTGAATAAAGACGTTTGGGAGAATTTTGAGCGACTAGCCAGTTATAGATTAAACGCATGTTATGGCCAATCCCACATAAAATAGCGTTAAAGCAATCTCCCAAACGACTTTTAAGGTAGTTGCGACCCAATTTGCCATCATTCTTCATGTGGCCGATATGAGGTTTTATCGCTTGGCGTCTTTTGATTTGGGTTTTAATCCAGGCAGATTATCGGGATAGGCTCATACAATCTTTAAGACTTTTCAAAAATGTCTTGAAAGTATCAGAAGCTAAAGTGGCTCAGGAAGAAATGATATTAACAGAGAATCAACTAAAAGCTCTTGAAAAGCCAAGGAAGAAAAAGAAGTGCATGGAGAAATTGAAACTGAACATACAGGTTATCTACTATCTCAAAGATACCTATTATGTAGGCACTATTAAAGGTGTGGGACGCATCTATTAACAGACAGAGATCGAGACTTATTCTAAGGTAGCTCTCGTCAAGCTATATGACAGGAAAAATGCTTTGTTTGCAGCAGTTATGCTAAATGACCGAGTCATTCTCTGGTTTGAAGAGCAGGATGTTCTGATTTTGAGAGTGTTAATCGATCGTAGTACAAAGTATTGTGGAGCAAGAGAGCATCATGAGTATGATGCTATATCTGGCCATCGAAGGCATAGGCCATTCTCGCACTAAAGCCCGACATCCTTTAAACCCATGGAATCGGCGAAAGATTCCATCAGGCCATCCAGAACGAATTGTATGCGTGTGCCACGAGCACATTATAGATGTGCGTAACTATATGAAAGATGAGGGAAAACGGCTCCTCGAAGTCGCTTTGCAGGAAGAGATTTCAAACCACCTTAAGCTGCTTTGGTCAAAAGCCAAGGTAGTGAGCGTTAAGGAAAAGGTATGATAAACATATCAGGTGAGGGCTAAGGAGACGAACGAAAGTGAACTATTGGTTCAAGTGTCGAAAGCGTAAAGATGATGTCAAAACTGGGGGCTGCAAACTCTTCCAAGATAAATTTAGGGGAAACCTGTTTACTGCCTAAATGGCGTCCGGCATAGAGATAG
>NZ_JRXI01000244.1:0-1136 GCF_000813645.1 Neochlamydia sp. TUME1
TAACTTTTTATTATATCTGTTTTTCTTATTTTCGATCATTCCTCAATATTGGACTGTGTATGTGTATGCAGTCTATTTCAATCATTGTTGCATGTGTTATCATTCCATTTAATCTGTGAAAAACACTGTGTATGTGTATGCAGTGCGCTGACTGAGACCTCCTCCCCCATGTCACTCAACAGGCACTATAATCCTTTCTTTGAAAACAGATGGGAAGATGCTGGTGAACTGTTCATCAAGTGAATTGGAGGAGGACAAAGCCATCATCATCACACCACTGGACATTCCTTTGTCCATTATTCAGGCAGAGTGTGCTGACATGGATGATACATCAAGCCAGGAGATAATCAACCACACAGATTTGGGGACACAACCCCCTCTGAGAAAGTGCTGATGGCAGTCAATTCTCTGGACTTGAACAGGATTATTGCTGCTCATTGCTGTTCCCTGAGATGCCTATGCAAATTTGACTCCCAGCTCATTAGAGCCTGCCACATCCAATACCTCAGCATGTCCCAGGCAGCATCTCATCAGTGGCTGAGGATGATGATGGAAAACCAACCACTTCAGCATTGGCAGTACCACATACATCACCAGGTATGTTTATCCTTCTGCCTGTTACACACAGGCTCATGTGATTGTTGCAGGAGTGTGCAGACATGTGTGTTCATGAATGCATATGGCATATCTGAGAACAAGATGGCCAACTATATGACCAGTGATACATTACACACTGGCTGAGCATGCATGAACACTTCAGCTAAGCAAGTGCATGGATAACTATGTACACCAACATGGTATCGCCCTCCTCCACAACACTGTGTACATGTACGCAGTCATTGGACTCTATCATCCCATGAATTGACATTCCCATATCTCATCATTTTCGCAAGTGTGTACATGTACACACTTGCGCACACCAGCTTGGCTGATATCTTTGTTTCATTATCCACACAGTATGGCTGTCATGCCCTGAACTCCACCTCAATCTACATGCCAATGATCATGACTAAGGACCACCTCTTCCAGAAATACTCTGACGCTATCCTGCCCAACATTTTGCCCCAGCCAAGCTGGTGAGCCTATCACACTTCTGCAAGATGTTCCATGGTGAACACAAGCATGTCAAGTTCCCT
>NZ_JRXI01000245.1:0-1053 GCF_000813645.1 Neochlamydia sp. TUME1
TTTTTTTTAGTTTGAAATCACGACGGACGAAAACAAAGTGGCGGTTGTGGGGGGGGGTTGTTACGAGGAGGGTGAGGGTGATGGGGTCCTGCAGTTCCTCGGGCTCCTGTTCCGGTGCCGACGATGAAGAGGACGACGACAACATTGTCTGCTTCGCCTCCACAACGGCTCCTCCTTCGTCCATCGTTAGCTGAAGATCGAAAGGGCGCGTGGTGTACGACCTGTGTAATGGCAGTCGCGTTTTCAACTGGAGCGGTTTGACGCCCTGAACCAGTTATTATGTGTTGCCGTTTGCTGAATCTTGATAGGAGTGTTCGAAAGCAACTCCGAGTGTGTCGCGGCCCTCCATTTATTGGCTGGTGCTATGCGGTTTTGGAACCGGAATGCCGGCTCATCATCACGAGTGGTGGATTTCGCTGTTGGGACCCACAAATACCCAGCGCTCTGGGACCTTTGGGTGGGAAAATGCCACAATATTGGGCTTTTCCATTGTTCACTCCCACTTTATCTAACTCTCCCTCAGTGGTGGTGTTACATTTGGCCGCACTGCCAGCATCATTGCCCTCACCCTTGTCCTCCACTTCAGTTTCCTTGGCCATTGGCTTGAGCCTCCACCCCCACTTCAGTTGCTCCATCACCCTTGCCCTCCCCCTTATCCCCACCTTGGTGTCCTTGTTGGCCTCAATTGGAGGGTGGCATGGCAGGAGGTGGTGTTGTGCAATGTGTGAGTGAGAGTGATGAGGCTAACTGAGGTGGTTGGTGGGCACATTGGTGGTGAGGCAGATGTGAAAGCTGTGGGTGAAGAAGGTCTGCTGTGTGTGAATGCCCTCCATCAGCCTTGAGATGCAGGTGTGTAGCTGCTGCATGTGCTTTGCATACTCACCCACAGCGTCATGCTTGGCAGGCTGATGGTGTGGACAATTAAACACAATGATGGCAATGACAAAAGCAATATACTGCACCCAATCCTTTGGTTGAAGAGCAGCTGGACAAGCACATCTTTTGAGGCCTTGCCCCCTTTGCCCCCTGCGGTGCAGCTGGTGCATTGATTTC
>NZ_JRXI01000246.1:0-1063 GCF_000813645.1 Neochlamydia sp. TUME1
CCCATACCAGCTTCTCACATCCAATCCAACTGGTTTGCTCCCCTTCCTCCTCACTAATATTTGCACACACCCTACCAAAAGATGTCACAACTTACACAAACCATATCAGGAGCACCTTTCACTATCCCTCCTCAGCAATTTCCGCCTGAAGTGCTTACTGAGTTGGCTGACAACTGCCATGCTCCACTGTTCCTTGAGTCTGAGCTTAGTGAGTGGGCTGATATCTTTCAAGCACATGAAGCACTTGTTTCAAGCTCCCAACCCACCTGTGATAACTTGATATTTGATGGACTCACAGCTCACCCCATCACTAATCCCCTCCTTGATGGTCCCTTGTTCTGTCTCCAAACCAGGGTCAAGGTTGTCCACACACAGACTACACCCCAAGTCCAACGTTTCAACTTTGCTCCTGGTCAGTGGGTTGCTGTCTGGGCTGATGCTGATGAAGACACTCAGGACTTTTGGATATGCAAGATCATCAGCGTTCTCCATAAGAGGCTCCATGTCCACTGGTGGAACTTGCTAATGGACGCTGGGCTGACCATGGCTCAGAGGGCACTGTTCCAATGGGGTCTGTTTTGGCTTGTGGCTTTGACTTTAACCCCAACACTGGAGTTCCCCCAGCCACCCTTCAAGAAATATTTAGACACCTGTAAATAAAACTTCTCTTCTCTGTGTACATTCAAATGCTGCAGTGTGTTTATCTCATGTACACCTGTTTTTAGTTTCGTTCAAAAGTACCACTGTCACCTTTTTCTGGACACAGTGTTGAGGTGAGGGGCTTGAGCTTGTGGGACCTCCCCTCAATGGTCTTTGCTGGTTGGCTGAGCTTGAGTGCAAGGTCCCAGACGTCCTGGCGAACCTGTGCAAGCTGGAAGAGGGGGTCAAGGCTCTGAATATTGTTCTTGCTGAGCTTGCGCATCACCTCCTCCTTGAGAGCTTGTGTCCACTTGTAGACTGGAACTGTCTGACCAGTGCTGTCCACAGTCTCAGAGACTACAGCTTCAGGCTTGTGCATTAGTTCATAGCAAATGAATTTCATCTGTTCACATAAAGAAGTGGT
>NZ_JRXI01000247.1:0-1055 GCF_000813645.1 Neochlamydia sp. TUME1
AATTCAATGAGTTTGAAATAGCTTTAACGGTAGGAATTTCCATCTATGCTACCAAAACCTTTTCTCTGCTATATGAAGAGTTTAAAGATAAAGCCTTTTTTGAACAAAGATTGCAGGAAGTTCATATCGTTGGTGCCCAATATTATCACGCTCAAGATGAAAAAAAAAGAATGATGCCGTCGAACGACTCTATCAGGAACGAGCGGAGGCTGCCATGAAGAAGAACATCGATGCAAACCATGCTACATTTTGCCCTCAAGCATTTAAATGCTTTGAAGGCGCTTTGGAAGCGTTTTTTTCGCATGAGTGCCCGCAGCTAGGAGGAACAAGGACAAGGCAAGTACTGGTTAAATCAATAGCGGATATGGTGCGTCAATTTTATCCGCAGACCTCTCATATGCAGCCGGGGCAAGTTACATGGCCGACAGTCCACCGCGACGAATTTTCATCTTATGGAAAATCTATTCAAAATACACGTTTAACAACGGTGATTTTAGATTTGGTAAGCTCGCAAGATGCTATAGAAAGAGCCAAAGGGAAGAAATTAAGGGTTATAAAAAAAGAAGCTGTGGCGCGGATGTGTAAGCAAGCTTTTGATCAAGAAGGTTGCTTAACTCATGCGGAATTAGCTATTTTGTTAAAGATATCCCCCCACAGTGTGGGCAAATATATTAAGGAGTGGGAATTAGAAAACCGTGAGGTTCTTCCCAGGAGAGGATCTATCCATGATATAGGTCCTACTTTAACTCACAAAACAATAATCATTGAAAAGCTCTTTATCGAGCAAAAAACTGTTCAGCAAGTGAGTAGAGAAACAAAACACTCTTTACCGGCGATACAAAGGTATATATCCACTTTCAAGCAAATATTGCTATGCAAACAAAAAGGTATGTCTACAGAAGAAGCAGCTTTTTCGGTGGGTAAGACATCGCGCTTAGTCAATGAATATGAAAAGATTATTGAACAATATAAGGAGAAAAATTATGTTATAGCTGCATTATTGAAAAGTGAAATCGGAATTGAAACAAGAACCCAGATAACAATAAATGAAGGTG
>NZ_JRXI01000248.1:0-1052 GCF_000813645.1 Neochlamydia sp. TUME1
TTAAAAAGAATGGCATGCTTGCCTTTCTTTCATCATATCGACTAGCTTTTCAGCATATAAAGCATGATATAGAAGGCCCTTGGATCCCATGCCGGTAATTACCCAAACGTTTACTCCTATTTTTTGTATGATAGGCATATGACCAGGAGTAGAAGCACGCACCCCTGCTCTGCAGTTTAACACTGTCGCACCTTCTAATGCAGGCAATAAAGCCAGGGCTTTAGGCATAATTTCTCCTGAAGCCATTTTCAAATTAGCCTGCGCTGATTGAAAGCCACGTTCATAAGTCGCCCCTAATGTGCAGCTATTTTTTCCCTTATTCATAATTAGGTAGGCTTGTGAGCTTAAAGGACATGGCAAAGGTTCCAAGCTGTTAGGCCACACAATATCAATAACCTGACCTTTTACTTCGGTCACAGGCAGCTTTTGCGGTGTTAGCAACCTATTAACGAAGGCACCCGTAGCTACCACGATATGGTCAAAAGCTTTCAATTCATCCAATGTTTCTATTTCCTGTCTTTCAAGCACAGCTCCTTTTTCATTGCAGGCTTTCCATAGTCCCTCCAAATAAAGAGAGCAATCTACTGCCATGCATTTTTTAATAAAGAGTGCTGGATGAAAAGACAGTCCTGAAATTTTTTGCTTGGCCTCCTTTGCTTCTAGCCATAGCAAATCATCATACTTAAAAGCTGAGCGCTGAAAATCCTTTTTTTGTTGAAGTGAAAGAGCTACCCGCAAAAATCCGTTATAGCTCGCCACTGGCATGCCCATTTTTTCAGAGGCAAGGTTTAGCAGCTTCTCTGTGGCCTCAAAACCTTCTAGCCCATAACGATTAAGCTTAGCGGTAGCACCCACATAAGGGTGCAGCAGTCCGGCAGCTACTCCGGAGGCTCCTCCTCCCACCCCTAAATGGTCAAAGAAAGTGATACTAGGTCTTTGCTTGCAGGAAAATTTTTTTAGCAAAAACCACCCTGTGGCTAATCCTGATAGACCTGTTCCTATAATAGCTATACGCATAAGCACAACAGCTTATTTGATTTATAGTTAAAATA
>NZ_JRXI01000249.1:0-1037 GCF_000813645.1 Neochlamydia sp. TUME1
TTGGGTAGTGATAACTTTTCAGCATTTTTATTTTTTAAAGCAATATAAAAAAATTAAAGAAGCAAGTCAAACCAATTCGTATCCTTATCAATGAAAAACAACCCATAGATAATCTACCACGCTTTTATTTCAGATAGATTTAAGGAAAGTGGGGGGCCTTCCAAGCATTTAGGAGCAGCCACAGGTTTTGGCGATTAAGTGACACGGCAATTTTGGTTTGGCTAAAAGAAGAATGATTCTTTGCCTTATTTAAGAGAAACGGCTCTTTTTGGCGCAATGTTTTAATTCTTCTATCGAATGATGGAATACAATACGCCTAGCTTCTTCCTGTCAAGAAAGGTTGTTCTCCCAGTATATCAATCTGCAGAAAAAGAGAAAAAATTCTTGTCATTATAAATGTGTAGATTAGTTTAAGCTTGCTTAGTTGCTGGAAGGAAAGCGGATGACTTGTTTAAAGATAAGATGGCTAAAAGTCTTTATTTCATTTTAGCTCACCCCAATTTGAAAAGTACTTAAGCCATTCTACAATTGAAAACGCTGCTTTATTTTTTTCTACAATATCTTTCAAAGGATTTTCCGCTAATTTAAGCTTGGTAAGCTGAGACAGTTGACCAATTTCTTCAGGCAGGCTGGTGAGCTGGTTTTGACTTAAGTAAAGATATTGTAGCTCAGACAGTTGCCCTATTTCTGCAGGCAGAGCGGTGAGCTGGTTTTGGCTTAAACCAAGCAATTGCAGCTTAGACAACCGCCCGATTTCTGCAGGAAGGCTGGTGAGTTGGTTTTGATTTAAGAAAAGATATTGCAGCCGAGGCAATCGACCAATTTCTACAGGAAGGCTGGTGAGTTGGTTTTGATTTAAGAAAAGATATTGCAGCCGAGACAATCGACCAATTTCTGCAGGAAGGCTGGTGAGTTGGTTTTGATTTAAGTAAAGCTCTTGCAGCTGAGACAATTGACTTATTTCTGCAGGAAGGCTGGTGAGCTGGTTTTGATTTAAGTTAAGCTCTTGCAGCTGAGGCAGCTGCCCGATTTCTGCT
>NZ_JRXI01000250.1:0-1036 GCF_000813645.1 Neochlamydia sp. TUME1
CGACCCTAGTTTACCTGTGGACTTAGTAAGTTTTCGACCCTGCTCGGGGGCTTGTATCGAGCCGGCACCCCAGTTTTTGGGCCTCCGGAAGGCCCACTAGGGGGCTTGTCGGGTTCGTTTTTGTGTGGAGTGAGATTTTCCAGGAGGGCCGGTTCGACCACGCCTTTAGGTGTGCCCTCGAGTCGCACGCCACAACGATGCCCCCGGTGTGCTCTATCCGTGACCGCATGCGATGGGCGCGTTCGTGCGGCCGTGTTCGGTCTGGACGCTCGCCTCGCCAAAGTCCGGTCCCCCCGGCCAACTTCGACCCGCCATTTCCGTATTTTGATTCTTGCTCGCCAACGGCTGCGAAGTTCGGCCCTCCCGTTGGCGTCCGATGTGCACCGCGGCCTGGCCTATCCAACGAGCCCGGCCTCGCCCGCGGCCCTGTCCGTTGTGGCCATTTGACCCTTCCAGACGCCTGAAAATCACTTTCCGATTTTGGCAACAAATTCGACCCCACGCCCGCACGATCGCTCCCACGCACAAACGGACGCTCACGCGCGCAAGCGCGCCCTCGGCCACACGCGCAAACGCGCTCACAAACGCGTCACGCAAACACACGCACGCACAAACGCCCAGGCGCCGCAAATCGCCCACGCGCACAAACGCGACACGCACGGCCCACGCGCCCACAAACGCACGCACCGACGCCAACGACACGCCACTGGGGATGCGATAAATGCCACGCACGCGTGTGCACGCGTACCAGCATGGCACACGCTCAAACACACCGACGCACGCAGCATTTAAAAGTATGAGAGTAGATGATAGGTGGTCGTCATCTCACTGGTGGCCCTATTCAATAGTTCCGCAGCAGAGTTGCGGAATTTTGTGGTGTTTGGTTGTTTTTTGCCATATCAAACCCCCTATCTCTCGAGTACGGGCCTCTCGCGTGTTTTGGTCCTATTCAATAATTCCGCAGCAGAGTTGCGGAATTTTGTGGTGTTTGGTTGTTTTTTGCCATATCAAACCCCCTTATCTCTCGAGTACGGGC
>NZ_JRXI01000251.1:0-1024 GCF_000813645.1 Neochlamydia sp. TUME1
TTGTGTGTGAGTGTGTGCGGGCGATATGGTGCATTGGCTCAATAGGCTCTTCGGTTGTTTCCGCCATATGGCAGGGGCTCGACTGTATGAGATCAAGGTCGAAGGTCTGGAGGGCCGCTTCTTTGGTGGCGTGTCCAAGGCGCACGAAGGTGACTCGGAGAGCAACACCAGCGAGGAGCCCAGGAGCGGATCGAGCGGCGAAGGCAGCGAGGTCCAGACGGTGGTGGGCGATGGAATGGCGTTCAAGGAGGACAACTTCCTCACGTCGGCCAACCTGTGCCGGTGGATCATCGACTACAACGAAATCCAAGTGGGCAAGCAGATCGGTCTGGGCTCCTACGGCGTGGTCTATCCGGGGCAAGTGGAAGGGCGTCGACGTGGCGGTGAAGCGGTTCATCAAGCAGAAGCTCGACGAGCGGCGCATGCTCGAGTTCCGCGCCGAGATGGCCTTCCTCTCGGAGCTGCACCACCCCAACATCGTGCTCTTCATCGGCGCGTGCGTGAAGAAGCCCAACCTGTGCATCGTGACCGAGTTCATGAAGCAGGGCTCGCTCAAGGACATCCTGGCCAACAACCCGATCAAGCTCGCGTGGAAGCAGAAGATGCGCATGCTGCGATCGGCGGCGCTGGGCATCAACTACCTCCACTCGCTCCACCCGGTCATCGTGCACCGCGACCTCAAGCCCTCCAACCTGCTCGTGGACGAGAACTGGAACGTGAAGGTGGCCGACTTCGGGTTCGCGCGCATCAAGGAGGAGAACGCCACCATGACCCGCTGCGGCACGCCCTGCTGGACGGCGCCGGAGATCATCCGCGGGGAGAAGTACGACGAGCGGGCCGACGTGTTCTCGTTCGGCGTGGTCATGTGGCAGGTGGTGACGCGCAAGGAGCCCTATGCCGGGCGCAACTTCATGGGCGTGTCGCTCGACGTGCTCGAGGGCAAGCGGCCGCAGATCCCCAACGACTGTCCGCCCGAGTTCAAGAAGGTGATGAAGAAGTGCTGGCACGCCAATGCCGACAAGCG
>NZ_JRXI01000252.1:0-1013 GCF_000813645.1 Neochlamydia sp. TUME1
TGAAGATGTCTGTTTTCAGTGTGGAGTGGGAGATTTGATTCTTGACAACAACCTTGTGAAGTCTCATAGCATCCATTCTTGTATCATTGAGGTCATGAGGGCATGAATAGGTTGGTCAAAGAATCTGTTGATTTGTGTTTCTCTTTTGCCTTCTCCTTTGCCAGCCTCACCTCTTGCTCCATGGTGAGTTTGTCCTTGAGGACTTCAATGACCTTGTCCACTGGGATCTTCTTGTCTTGCAGAATCTTGATCTGTAACCTCCAGCCACATCAAATGTGAGTCACAGTCATTGGGGGGAGTGCAAGGATGCCCATATAAAAATGAGATTGTGTTCACAAAGTCAAAACAAAGTAGATAAAATTTTGTTATTATTTAAAATGGAGAACATAAAAATCTGCAAAAGAGGAATTGAGACTTATAAAAACAAGGCCTAGAAAAAGCAAAATCAAAAAAAATATTAAATTCCATATATTTGTTTGAAAAGGCAAGTACATGGAGGGGCAAGTGCACAGTTTAAGATTATAACTTGACTTTTGTGTTCATTGGCAAGTGGAATAATTGTGGGGGAGTGAAGGTGAAAGACCTGTATTTATGAATTAGTTGTTGCTGTCATCAGATGAGGAGCTGTTGCTGTCATTGCTGCTGCTGCTGCTGCTGCTGCTGGACTGGGGTGCTTCCTCCTGCTCCTCAGTGCTGTTGTTGTGGTCGCTGGCAGAGGCCTTCTTGCTCTCCTTGGTTTTCTTGGTCTTGGCATCTTGGAGGGAGATGAATGTGTTGGGCTGTCTCTCTTGTGCTTGGAGGAACTGGAGGATGAAGAAGCAGTTGTCTCTGAGCTTGCAATGCAGCCTGGAGCTGTCAATGGACTTGTTCCTGCAATGTGTTGTTGGTTTCTCCTTGCCCTTGCTCTTCAGCTGCTCCTCCATCTCCAACTCTTGGCTGATGGTGTCAGACTTGTGATGCTTGCCAGGGTCAGACTTGTGACTTGCCTGCAGTGGTAGGAAAATGATTGTGTA
>NZ_JRXI01000253.1:0-1008 GCF_000813645.1 Neochlamydia sp. TUME1
CCAATGGGTTAATCTTTCACCCCATGCAGGTATGGCAGCATTGCCAAATATCATCACCTGAAGGAGTGCAAGAGATGATCATGAAAGACATGCAAGCCACACCCATCACTGTATGTCAAATTGACCTTTCCCATTACTTCATTTTGGATTTCTAACGCCCTCAAGGGCTGATTGTGAGAGGAAGCTTAATCATTACACAGGGAAGAACAAATGGAAACAGATTTGCAAGGACATAGCACAATGGCATGGCCTCAAGATGGTATGTCATCATGTGATTGTGTGATCATGTCATCATGTTGCTAACATCATTTTTCTACTGATGTCACTGCAGGTGTCTTCATGTAGACTGACAAGACATCATTGACATCAACAATCAACATCTCTTCTTCAGCAATCATGTAGAACGGTACTACATTGCCATCATCTGCACCTGGTCATTTAACAATGTGCACAAGGGCTTCAAGGACCACGCCTACACAAACAACCCAGATGGCACAATTAATGACTTCTACCACCAGCTCTTTGTGCACCAGATTGACTTTGCCTTTGACCCAGACAAGGACCACATCCTTCTTTTTCAAATCTTTTCAATGTACTACTGCAGAAGGTACTCCTCTCCTCTACCATTTTCTTTAATGCTCACTCTTCTTTTACACCTCTTCCTTCATCTGCTTAGATACAAGCAGAAGCAGATGAAGGCAGAGATGCAAAGGAAGCTTGCACATGAGAGGAAAGTGCTAGCTTGACAGCGCTTGCCTTGAGGTACATGTGTGTGTAGTGCACAGGATCAGTGCAACATGGAACACAAGGCATGTGTAGAAGGAGAGGAAGAGCCACACACACCAATCAAAGGAGAGGACATCACAGAGGCTGCAAGCCTTCTGATGATATCATCCTCCCTTCTTCAGTTTTTTTTTTAACACCTGATCCATTTGTGTATATATGTACCTGCAGGAGGCTCACAGTCTCAATGCTGAAGTGATTCTTGCACATGCAACACACATGCTC
>NZ_JRXI01000254.1:0-1008 GCF_000813645.1 Neochlamydia sp. TUME1
CCAGCATGGAATCAAGCCTGTTCTGTTCTATTATCATGACCAGCTACCTCCTACTAACCTTTCGTACTCCGCAAGAGGCCTAGATAACTCCGCATCCATAAAATTTAAATTTTCTACACACTTAATCTCTTCATGCTCTTTTGGCCGAAAGGTTCCTACAATTCCTTTAAGATGCTCGGGCTTAAGAATATTTTGATATTTTCCTTTGCATTCTACATGACGAGCAATTTCAGTTTGCTTATAGAAGATGCGAACCTCATTTTCTATTAGCTGAACAAAGACCCGTTCCTTGATTATCTTCCAAGGAACACTATATCTATTCGTATCGATCTCCACACAAGCATCCTTATGAACGATTCGGTCAAGTTCTCGAATCTGCAGGAAAGGTGGTTTTCCTTTTAAAGGACGAAGAGCATCTTTTTCCATCTCTTCAAATACTTTCAAGGGTACTTTACGCGTAGTACCGTGGAGCCTTTGATCAGAAATATTGTGCATCCAATGCTCTAAATGACTTTCGAAAGATTCCCAGCTAGCAAACTTGTGCCCTGCGATAGCATTGCGTTTAACATACCCTATAGCTCTTTCATCCTTACCCTTTGTTCTGGCACGATAAGGAGCGCAGGCTTTAGGACAAAATTTCCAGTAATTTGCAAAAGCAGTAAAACGCTCATTAAATTGGACTTCTCTAGTAAGTGCATGATGTTTAATTATTAAACTTTTAGCATTGTCTACAAGCACCTCTTCGGTAGTACCGCCAAAATAGAAAAAGGCTTCCTCTATTCCTTTAAACCAAGACGATTGTTGTTGGTGTAAAAAAGGCTTAACGTAAATTCTTCTTGAAAAACCAAGGGTGGCAACAAACAAAAAAACCTGAGTAAGTTTATCTTGAATGTATAGACGAGTGGAACCAAAATCAATCTGAAGTTGTTTTCCTGGTGGTGTTTCAAATCTTAGGGTGGCTTGAGCTTTTACCTGTAGCTCATCTCTAAAAGGTTTTACCGCTCGTTC
>NZ_JRXI01000001.1:0-16936 GCF_000813645.1 Neochlamydia sp. TUME1
ACTGTTTGACCACTGCTTTCTTTTTCATTTGTCTCAAACAAATTTCATTAAGAACAAACTCCCTTTAGCAACCTTGGGGAGCCTAGTAGAGAAGTCTAGAGTAGATGCTTTGTGTCAAGTTATAAGAGAAATTGTTGAGCATGAAAATTCAAAAGAACTCTTCCGTGATTTCGAAAAGACGCTAGATGAAATCTTTGTTTTAAGGCCTTCTCGTAAACATTTAAATGCAGTACAAGAAAATGTAACTTTTGAGTCATCAAGAAAAGTTGCCTAACTGTCAAGAATAAAAAAGTATCTCATCGAGTTTTAGCATTCTTAGATCTTGTTCGGCTTGGTTATTAGTAAAAGGCACTTGCAAATTATGTACAAAAGCTAAGACGTTATCCATCTTATGTAGTAGTCTTCTCAAAAGATTACAACCTGCTTTACCGACTTTTTCTTTAAAGGGCTGCAGCTTGATTTCTTGCTCATCAGCCATTAAAACGCCTTGATAATCCCTTAATCCTTCTAGAATAATCTTGGCATACTCTTGCTGAATGATTTGAATGTCTTGCAGCGCCATTTTTCCTTTACCTTCATCTCTTGTTTGTTTAGCCATTTTATTGGCTTTTAGAAGAAGAGAGGCCATCTTTTGCGCCCATGCTCCTTTTTCTTGCTCAAATACATATTTAAGCTCTCTTAAATGGTGGGCATTACACAAAGCATGTTGAACCTGCTGGTAGGTGAAGTAAGGCGACCAGTGATCATGGATAGCACTGCCTGTAAAATTAGGAAGAATAGCAAAATCATTCAATGCCTGCTGTCCTCTTTTATGATGCATCCCATAAAAAGTTGCGCAAGCAGACGAGGTCACATGAATCCAGTGTAACTTCTTTTCACAACGCATGCCAGTCTCATCAAAATTCAAGACCTTACAAGCAAGCAGATGGGGTTTAAGGTTTGATTCAAAAGTTTCCAGATTTTTATAAAGTTTTTTATCTGTATTTTGGCATGTTCCTGCTGAGAGCGAAAGACCATAGAGGTCTTCAAAAATTTGAGCAATTCTTTTCATAGGAATTAAATGCTGATGCTCGAAATAGGCAGCCAAGGAAAGTATACGTTCCCCATATTGTGTGGACGCTTTAACATTTTCTGGAAATTTACCTTTAGCACGGTGATTGCAGCAAGGGCATTGTTTGATCTCTGCTTGATGCTCGGTTACTTCCACAACAAGTTTTGGTAGATCAAACACCTGCCGTTTTTCAAAGCCACTTGGCTCCACTTTAGATAGATTGCTCTGACACTGTTCACAAGTCATGAGCCTATGAACTTCAATGTAATTTGGATTTAAAACTTGTTCTAATGTTCGACCAGTATGGCCTGGTTGACCACCTGGGTTTCTATCAGATTTACCTCGCAGACTACTAGTTTTTGGCTTTTTTCCTAAACCGTCACTGCTGGGAGGCTTATGACTATTAGAGCTATCTTTAGTTAAGCGAGCCTCAAGTTCTCCAACTTTTGCTACAAGCTTTTCAACCTGATGCATCAGTACAACAACCTGTTTCTCAAGAAGCTGAATATAAGCTTGAACTTCTTGAGGAAGCGATGTAAATACATCCGATCGAATTGCAGTTGGTTTTTCTGGCTTGTTAATCATGCCTATCATGATATTAAACTTTTTATTAAGAGAAAAGGTATTTTCAAGTTCCAAAATTTTCTAAATAAACGAGAGGTCCTGAATAGTTACGGTTAGTTTAAGTTTGCTTAGCTGCCGGAAGGAAAGCGGATTACTTGTTTAAAGATAGGATGGCTAAAAGTTTTTTATTTCATTTTAGCTCACCCTAATTTAAAAAGTATTTAAGTTCATTCTATAATTGACAACGCTGCCTTATTTTTTGGCGATATTTTTCAAAGGATTGTCCGCTAATTCAAGCGTGATAAGCTGAGACAACCGCCTGATTTCTGCAGGAAGTCTGGTGAGCTGGTTCTGATTTAAGTAAAGCCATCGCAGCCGAGACAGCCGTCCTATGTTTGCAGGCAGGCTGGTGAGCTGATTTTGGCTTAAGTCAAGCACTCGTAGTTGAGACAGTTGCCCCACTCCTTTAGGCAGAGCGGTGAGCTGGTTTTGATTTAATTTAAGCGTTTGCAGCTGAGACAGCTGCACGATTTCTGTAGGCAGAGCGGTAAGCTGGTTTTGATTTAAGTAAAGGGTTTGCAGCTGAGACAATTGCCTGATTTCTGTAGGCAGAGCGGTAAGCTGGTTTTGATTTAAGTAAAGGGTTTGCAGCTGAGACAATTGCCTGATTTCTGTAGGCAGAGCGGTAAGCTGGTTTTGATTTAATTCAAGCGTTTGCAGCTGAGTCAATTGCCCGATTTCTGCAGGCAGAGCGGTGAGCTGGTTTTCATTTAAGTCAAGCGTTTGCAGCTTAGACAGCCGCCCGATTTCTGTAGGCAGAGCGGTGAGCTGGTTTTGATTTAAGTAAAGCCATTGCAGCTGAGACAACTGGCCGATTTCTGCAGGCAGAGCGGTGATCTGGTTTTCTCTTAAGTCAAGCATTTGCAGCTGAGACAGCCGCTCTATTTCTGCAGGAAGGCTGGTGAGCTGGTTTTGATTTAAGGAGATGTATTGCAGCTGAAACAACTGCCCGATTTCTGCAGGCAGGCTGATGAGCTGGTTTTGATTTAAGGAGATGTATTGCAGCTGAGACAACTGCCCGATTTCTGCAGGAAGGCTGGTAAGCTGGTTCTGATTTAAGTCAAGCACTCCCAGCTTAGACAACTGGCATATTTCTGGGGGTAAATAAATCAAACCTGCTCCAGATAAGTTTAGCAAAGTTAAGTCTTTACAATTTTCTTCAATCCAATCTCTAAGTAGCTCTCCTTTTTTTCCTAGAGGCAAGTGCTTAATTTCTTCTCGTCTCAAGTATTCTTTCCCACCAGGAAGTCTTTCCAAAAGCAAAAGGCGATTAATATTTAAGAGATAAGAAGAGTAATTAGCCAGCGTTAAGCCTGTTTTTTCTTCTGTTTTCCATTTAAATTCCCAAGGAGAAAAAGACTTGGCTAAAGTAAAGATTTGCCTAAAAATTGCATTTACCTTTGCTGTTCCAGAAAGCTTTTCTTCTAGCTTATAAATCTTATCTACAATAAGAGCCTGCTCCTTAACATTTCCTTGAGGAACATGCACTTTACCTATTTGCTTATAAAGAGGGGGCATGACTTCATTAGCTAAGAGATGGTACCATCTTCCACACACGCTAAATAAGGAAGGGCTAGCACACTCCTTTAAAATAGGGACTAATATTTCATCAGGTAAATGCTCAATGGTGATAGAAGAGCTAGGATTCATTGAAGGGCGCCTTTAAGTGTTATACATATTTTTAGTTGTTTTTTAGTGAGATGCTTATACATAAAAGAAGCAAGATAGGCAAGAAAATGTAAGAAAAAGGCTTTTAATTTTTAAACTTAGCAATAGAAAAATATGAAAAGCTGGTAGAAAATTTTTCCTTAACTTTAGCAGAGAAACAGACCTTTAGATCCTACGCCTCTACAGTAAGCCAAAAGCTCTCTATATCTTTAAAACTTTCTAAGCCTACCAATTTGCCCTTTTAACGTTATAGGTGAGGAAGGCAGGTAACTTTTCAGCTACAGCCTAAAACGTTGCTTTAATTCCTCTGGTATGTTTTCCAGCGGATTTCCGTCTAACCTAAGATCTAAATACTCAGGGAGCCGTGCTATTTCTGCAGGAAGGCTGGTGAGCTGGTTGCTGCTTAAATTAAGCTCTTGTAAACTAGTAAGCTGCCCAATTTCAGCAGGAATAGCGGCTAGCTGGTTGTTGTTTAACCCAAGTACTTCCAGCTTAGTAAGCTGTCCAATCTCAGCAGGAAGAGAGGCTAGTTGGCTGCCATTTAATAGAAGCTCTTGCTCGCCCTACTTGCCATCCCACTTCTTTAGATTAAAAATAACTCTCTCAGTGGTTTTCCCGGCATTTTTTCATTCATAAGCTTACGAAAGGGCTTTTGTATTAGTAATTAATTCCTTAAATATTCAGCCTCATCCTCTCTTATTTGTATCAAATATAAAAAACTTTAATTAACTTTTTTCCTATTTTAGCCAATGTTAAACTTGGTTGGATTAAAGCTTGAGCCATTCGATGCTTGGCGTGGAGTTATCTGTTGCATTCTTAAAAGCTACAAGCAAGCCCTTTTCATTTATATAATGGATGCATGGTTGTTCCTTTTTCTTCTAAACCCATACTTAATCTTTTGTTTTCCTCCTTTTTCTGCTGAAAGAAGCATTTGCTACTAAAGGTTATCAATCTAACATTTCAGCAAGCTTGGGCTGTATCAATTAAGGCTTGCATCCTTTTTTCTAAGGTGCCATCCACCTAATCATCTCACCGCTTAGAAGAGCCTGCAATATAATTTTTAGGATAAGAAAAAAGTTGAGTGCTTGGGTAGCTCTTAAGAGAGCTTCCTTGAGGTGTAAACCTGATTTTATCTATTTTTAATAGAGAGAAAGAGAGGAGCTTATCATTGATGCATAAATAATGGCTTTTAGGAGAAAAACGTGCTACTAGACACATACAAAGAAAAGATGGCAAGCATTTCTCCATGAACGAATTTATTAGAAATTATCAAAGTATACACAAAAATTTAAAAGGAAATGAAGAGTAATCAATGTTTAAGCTATTTGATAAATGGAATAGCTATGATTTTTTTTCAAGCCACTCTTAGAGAGATACTTAGCATAGCTGCATTTTATTTCATTCTTAGAAAGCCTACCAAACAAGAAGAGGTAAGTCGGTTATTTAAGCCTTTTGCACAACTTTAATTTCACGCTTGTAGCCCCTTATTCTTAGATATTTGAAGCTAAAAAGCTTGGGTAAGTGTACCTGGATAGAGTTTACAAACGCATATGTGACAATCTTTTTCCTAAATTTTTGTAAGATTGTTTTTAGCCTGAGTTTTTCTTAAATTATGTTAAGATTTAAATAAAAATAAAGCTTAAGATAACCCTACAGCTGCCTTTTTTGCTTGAGCGCTTGTTTCATAATTGGTTTAACATAAGACGCAAAAGTAAGATTATTTTTCGTTAAGTGAAGAAAAATGTTGCACAATATATCCAAAGTTAATATTTATTACTTCGTCATGAAACTCAAAAAATCAGGAGGCAAATCACCATGGCATTAAAAGATACGGTCAAAAATTTAAGAGACCTGCTTCAGAACATTACTAATGATTTAGAAAAAGCTGAGAAAGGCAATAAAGCAGCTTCTCAGCGTGTTCGTACAGGAACCGTTAAGCTTGAGAAAGTTTCTAAGCTTTATCGTAAAGAATCTATCAAATCTGAAAAAACGACGAAAGGTACCAAAAAAACGGCTAAAAAAGTAACTGCTCCTAAAAAAGCTTCTAAGCCAGCTGCAAAACCAATCGCTACAAAGCCAGCTGCAAAGCCTGCAGCCAAGCCAAAAGCTAAAGCACATAAAGCTAAGGCACGTCCTCTTTCTTTAAAAAGACCTACCGCAAAACTTCCTACGAAGCAAGTGGGCTGGAGATAATTGATAGTTTTTTAGGGGGGTTATTACCTCCCCTTTACCTCACTTTCCTCATCGAATTCGAAAAACTTATCTGACCTGGTGAATAAAAAATCCAACTAGCAGGCGCACTTATATTTTTAAGTTGCTTACGTTGTTGTACAAAGCTTCTAACTGTTCCTAAATCACCTTGCTTTTATATAGCTGCTTATTTAACCTTATTATTTGACCAAAATTTAATAATCTAGCGATATGCCTTATTCTAAACAAACTCGTTTTGCGAATGTTAAAATCAATGAATTTTCTAAGAGAGGACATGGCTTAGGTCGCATCGAACGTTCAGAAGAGGAAATTAAGGAAGCTGAGATAGCGTTTGCCATCCCTGGAGATGCAGTCCATTCTATGCTACATGGCAAAAATAAAACGCATTGGGTAGGAGGGATACAAAGAATTATTGAGCCTTCCAAAGACCGAATCATTCCTAAATGTATACATTTTGGCTCCTGTGGTGGATGCCAATGGCAACAAATGTCTTATGATACTCAACTGCGTTATAAAGAATCTTTAGCTAAAGATATTTTCCGCAGTGTAATCACGCCAGAGACCCATCTGTTTCCTATTATGCCCTCTGAATCTGAGTGGAATTACAGAAACAAAATGGATTTTACCTTTTCAAGAGATTTAAATAAAACTAAGTACTTAGGCTTGATTCTTGACTCTACCAAAGGAAAGGTTTTTAATCTTGTAGAATGTCATCTTCCCAACCCCTGGTTCACTCAAGCTGTCCATGCGGTAAAATCTTGGTGGGAAGAGTCAAATTTAGAGGCCTATTACCCCATCAAGAATACCGGTTCATTAAGGTCCTTGACGCTACGTGAAGGAATGAAGACAGGAGACCGCATGGTAATGTTGACGGTCTCTGGTAACCCTGATTATGCTTTGCAAAATCGCCACCTTGAGAGCTTTGTCCATGCGTTACATACTGCTATTGAGCCACAACAATCAAATGCTAAGCTAAGCATATTTGTTAGGATACAACAGATAAGCCCTGGGATGGCCACTAACTTTTATGAAATGTTACTTTATGGACCTCAGTATATTGAGGAAGAACTAGACATTCAGGCAGATATTGAAAAGCCTGCAGAAACTTATAAGTTTAGAATTAGCCCTTCTTCTTTCTTTCAGCCTAATATAAGGCAAATAGAAAAGGTTTATTCTTTAGCCCTGCAATTAGCGAAGGTAAACAAAGAAGATACCATCTATGATCTTTTTTGCGGCTCAGGAGTGTTAGGTATTTGCGCTTCAAAGAACGTTAAACAGGTAATAGGCATAGAAATATCTCCGGAGACAGCTTTTGATGCGCGTCAAAATGCTGCTTTAAATAATAGGCAGAATGTCACTATTATTTCCGGAGCGGTGCGCTATGCTTTGGGCCAAATTCAAGATGAAAATTTATTTCCTCTACCTGATTTAGTCTTATTAAATCCTCCACGTGCGGGTCTCGATCCTCTCACCATGAAACATTTACTTCGTCTCAATGCACCCAAAATCCTCTATATTTCTGGCAATCCTCAGGCCCATTTAGCTAATATTGCTGAGTTATCGCAGAATGGTTATACGGTAAAATATATTCAACCTTATGACCAATTTCCTCAAACTATTCATGTTGACAGTTTGATTCTCCTAGAAAAAACTCCATCAAACATATAGGCTCTTTTTGAAATTTACGATTTGTAAGGCAGATGCTTGCTCCCGTGCAAGAGTAGGAATTATAGAAACTGCCCATGGGGCGATAGAAACGCCTGTTTTCATGCCTGTAGGTACACGGGCAGCTGTTAAAACCTTGACTAATCAGCATCTGTTAGATATGAAAGCTCAAATTATTTTGGGCAATACTTATCATCTGATGCTTCGTCCAGGGGTAGAAATTTTGGCTAAAGCTGGTGGTTTGCATGCTTTTATGAACTGGCAAAGCCCTCTTCTTACTGATTCAGGAGGATTTCAAGTTTTTTCTTTGTCTGCCCTTAACAAGGTCACGGATAAAGGAGTCCATTTTCAATCGCATATCGATGGTTCGCGTCACTTTTTGGGACCCGATGAGAGCATGTTCATTCAAAAAACTATAGGCTCTGACATTGTGATGGCATTTGATGAATGTACGCCTTATCCGTGTGAAAAAAAAATTGTGGAAAAAAGCTTAGAAAGAACCCATCGTTGGGCGGAGCGCTGTAGAAATTATGATTTGCAGCCTCATCAAAATCTTTTTGGAATTGTACAAGGTGGAGTGCATGCTGATTTACGTCAGCAGTCTGCCCAGTTTTTAGCTAATCTAGATTTCCAAGGATATGCTATCGGCGGCCTTTCTGTTGGCGAGCCTGCTTCGGTGATGTATGAGGTGCTCGATCATACAGTGCCATTTATGCCGGTAGAAAAACCACGCTATTTGATGGGAGTAGGAACGCCTCGTAATCTAGTGGAGAGTGTAATGCGGGGAGTCGATATGTTCGATTGTGTGATGCCTACACGAAATGCACGAAATGGCACGGCTTTTACCTGGACCGGAAAAGTGCAGATAAAGGCTGCTCGTTATGCTGAAGATTTTTCTCCTCTCGATCCTTCTACCCCCTCCTATACTTCTCAGTTCTCTAAGGCTTACTTACGCCATCTCCTCAACGTGGATGAAATGACCGGCTTAACATTAGTCACGTTACAAAATCTAGCCTTTTATCTAGATTTTATGCAAAAATTAAGGGAAGCAATAAAAAATGATACTTTAGCCGATTTTTATCAAAAAGTTTGTGCCTTGTATCCGCATTAAAAGGATAAAATATGATTAAGAAAATGACCGGCTTTTCTACACTTGGCTTTACTCTATTGAATAATACGATAGCTTTTGCGCAAGAGGGCACTAACCTTGAAATCGTTCCCCGTGATCAAGGAATGACTCAAACTTTTGTAATGATTGCGATCGCTCTGATTTTTTTCTATTTGATCTTATGGAGACCGGAGCAAAAACGTCGTAAAGCCATAGAAGAGCAGCGTAGCGCTTTGAAAAAAGGTGATCGAGTAACTGCTATGGGGATTGTCGGAACGATCGTGCGTATAGAAGAGAATACTGTTATACTTAAAATGTATGATGGCTCAAAAATCGAGATGCTTAAAGCAGCTATTACTGATGTAATAGCAGCCACAGAGGAAGAAGCTAAAAAAGCTGATAAAGAAGAGCGAAAAGTTGAGGAAAAAAACTTTTAAGGAAGATAGCTATGCCACTTGATGATGATTATTCTCACAAAAGGCAAGAGATGGTAAGAACACAGCTTCTTGCCCGAGGGATTACTGACCTAGCTACCCTGGAAGCTATGCGGCATGTCCCTCGTCACTTATTTGTTCCTGCTTCTATGCAAGAAGATGCCTATGAAGATAGGCCTTTACCTATAGGGGAGGGGCAGACTATTAGCCAGCCTTTTATAGTTGCTTTGATGAATCAATTAGCTGAAATTATTCCTAGTTCAATTGTATTGGATATTGGCACCGGCTCTGGCTATGCAGCAGCTGTAGCTGCCTATACAGCGCAAGAAGTCTATACTGTTGAATTTTTGCCTAGCCTAGCGTATGCGGCTCAACAATGCTTTAAACAGCAAGCCTATCATTCTATCCATTGTAAGGTGGCAGATGGCTCCTTAGGCTGGCCTGAACATGCCCCTTATGATGCTATCATTGTTGCAGCAGGTGCTCCTGCAATTCCTCAAACTCTTATCAAACAACTAAAAATTGGTGGTCGCCTGATTATTCCTGTGGGCGATAGCTTTAGCCAACTTCTACTGCGTCTGCGTAAAACCTCTGAGGAAACATACACTCAAGAGACCTTTGAACCTGTTCGCTTCGTTCCTCTAATAGGTAAAGAAGGATGGGAAAGTTAGGAGAAAAATGACCAGAAAACTAGGAGAATAATGAAAAATTATTTTATCTTACGCCATCTAGGTCGCATTTGGCTAGCTTTGAGGGGAAATTTTTTCTTGTTAGTTGTTGCCATCCTATTCTCTATGCCACTTTCAGCAAAAGTTGTAGAAACGCATCGTTTTGCTGATATCCTTCAAGAGGTAGATTCACATTCTATACTGTTTTTTGACATTGACGATACCCTGATTAATACGACGAGTATGCTAGGCAACACGCCGTGGTGGAGCTATTTTGTATCTAAAATGGCTACTGCTAATTTGTCTAAGGATGAAGCTCGTTTAGAAGTTAATAAAATCATTCAAAAAATTATGCTTCAAGTTCCGATGCGGCTGATAGATCCTTCTGCTGCTGAAATTATTAGACAACTTCAGCAAAAGGGAATTCTTACTTTTGCTTTAACAGCTCGTTGTTTAAATCCTGATTACATGCAAGAGGCTGACCTTTGTGCCTATAAACATTTAAAAAGTGTCGGCATTGATTTTTCTCTTAATCGACTGCCAAAATTGATTGATTCTAACTCCTACAAATGCTTTTCTCAAGGCATCATTTTTACCGATTATCAAGATAAAGGTCCTTTCTTAAAAGATTTTTTAAATTATCATTTTCTTCGCCCTAGTAAAGTTATATTTATCGATGATAGTCCGCGCCATATGAGGTCGGTGGAAAGCATGATGGAAACTATGGGTATACCCTTTTATGGTTTTAGATACAGCCAGCTAGATCATTTTCATAAACAATTTGATCCTTTACTAGCAAATATTCAACTAGAAGCATTTCTTCAAAATGATCGCCTACTATCAGATGAGGAAGCATTAAAAATAGCTCAAGCAGAGCCTGATAAAAATCCAGACTATTTTATTAATGAACTGATAAGGAAGTGGCAAAATTGAAGCTTTTAATATGCTTGCCTGATTTTTTATACGCGTTTTACTTCTATCGCCAACTTTCATCCTATAGACGTATTCTGCCTGGCGGCTTTTCACCACTTCGACTTCCTTGTCCTATTTTAGCACATCGCTTTTGACCTCCTCTCTTGGATAGTCTTGATCTAGGCATGCTTTTTACACTGATTCCCATGGATTATGCTCTAAGAGTTCTCTTAAGCCTTCTTTATCAGGTATAAGGCCTCTTAAGCTTTTTACAAGCATGATAATCGACTCGGTCTAAATTCACCAACGTATGGGAAGATAAGATAAAAATTGAAAAATGAATAAGAGAAACTGCTAAAGCTTCTATAAGAAAATAAGCGACTCTCTTTCTTATCTCTTAAAATACCAATTGCTTAATAAAGAAGATAAATAGTACCTTTTTAGTCAAAAGGTAAGGTAATGGCTTAAAAAAGCAGTTCATACCTGCAAATAAAGGCAATAGCTTATCATAAAACTCTAAGAAGGAGCTTGTATGATGCCGTTAAGTCCTACTTCTAGCACCCTAATAACTTTCCGCATTACAGTTTCAGAGAATATAGAAGATGCCGTCTCAGGAGAGCTGATGACTCGAGCGGTTACCTTAGTCCCTTGTGGCCATACCTTTAATGAAGATACCGTGATCCAATGCTTAGCCCGCAATAAACTTTGTCCCCTAGATAGAACGTTTATTGAAAGGTATGCACCTAACTACACAGTGAGGCAGCTGGCTGAAACAGCTGAATCCCATCCCTTAGAGGAAATTAAGCATGAGCCTAGTGAGGAAGCTGTAGAACATTTCTTACGGGGCCAAGAACTTGCTGAAAAAGGAGACCATGCAACTGCTATAGAAGCTTTACTACAATCTTTGCAATTAACTCCTACGTATGAAAAAGCCCAAGCCTATCTTGAATTTTGCCTTAAACGCTCCTCAGAAGATTCTTCATCTTCACAGCCCATTCCTCTTTCTTTAGTAGAAAAAGGCAAAGAAAAAAGCCTTTCTTCTACAGGCTTTCCTAAAGAACGCTATACCGAACTCCTATTCAATCTGTTAGGAGAGCCTTCAATTCAGGAAAACTCTATATTAAAGAAGATACTAGAAAATCAACTCGAAGAGCTGATGAGCCAGGACAGTGAAGAACTGACCGAGAAAGAAAAGATAAGCTATAAATGGACGGAAAAATTATTAGAAGAAAATAAAAAGATTAGACAATTTGCCGTCGAAAAGCTACAACAAATCTACCGAAGTTTTTCCTCTCTTTCCCCAGCCGCTCCCCAATCTTCTATTTCCACCTCTTCTTCGTCTACGACTTCGACTAAAGAAATTCAAATTCTCTCTCCTCCATTCATCAATCCTATTTCCATGATCGCGCTTTACAACGCAATCATCCAAATTCATTTTCTTAAGGGAAATGGGGATTTTATAGCACAAGCTGCTATTTTAGATAATATTTATAAAATTAAGTCTACTCTTTCTGTTGAAGAAAAAGTACCCTATATCTTTCAACAACTCTTTACTTTAGCCGCTTCTCACTCTTCATTAAAATTTGAAGAAAATATTAAAGAAAGCAAGGCTTTTACCCTTTCTAATTACTCCTCTTATCTATTAAATATTAACCGCCTCTTACTCTGGCAAAAGCTACCGGGAGGAACAGAATATTTAAACCAATCACAAATTAAAGCTTTACCTTTAAAGAAAAAAGGAGAGCTGTTAATGCAGTGGATAGGAGATCATGGTAAGAATATCAGTACCCTGTGTTTATATGGATCAGGCTTGACCTCTTTACCGCCAGAACTCTGGCAGCTTGCTAAGCTGCAAAAGCTTGACTTAAACAAAAACCAGCTAGCTGCTATTCCTGTGGAAATCGGACAGCTTTCCCAGCTACATTGGCTTGGGTTAGACAGCAACCAGCTAACCGCTCTTCCTGCTGAAATAAGGCAGCTTTCTAAGCTACAAACTCTTAGATTAAGCAGCAACCGGCTAACCAATATTCCTACGGAAATCGGGCAGCTCTCTCAGCTGCAATGGCTTGGCTTAGCCAGCAACCAGCTAACCGTTATTCCTGCGGAAATCGGGCAGCTCTCTCAGCTGTATTGGCTTTATTTAAGTGATAACCGGCTAACCATTATTCCTGGGGAAATCGGGCAGCTTTCTCAGCTGCAAACGCTTGATTTAAGAAGCAGCCAGCTAACCGCTATTCCTGCGGAAATCGGGCAGCTCTCTCAGCTACAATGGCTTGGCTTAGCCAACAACCAGCTAACTACTATTCCTGCGGAAATCGGGCGGCTTACTAAGCTGCAAAAGCTTGACTTAAGAAGCAATCATCTAGCTACTATTCCTCCGGAAATCGGGCAGCTTTCTCAGCTGCAAGAGCTTTTGTTAAATGGCAACCAGCTAACCGCTATTCCTGTGGAAATCCGGCAGCTTTCTAAACTTTGTGAGCTTAGAATTGAGGGAGATCGCTTTTAGGGTGTATACTAAGCGGATAAAAGTGTTTTCTTAGAAAAGAGCCGTGGCAAGCATAAGATATTTTTAGGCTGGAAAATAGGCTGCTTATTAAAAATTATTTTCATGCTTACCCCTCTTTCTAGACAAACTTTTTTCTAAGAACTAAATGCTACCTCTGGTAGTTCACCATAAACTGATAGATGCGATTAGACCGAAAATGGCTGCGGATACAATACTCTAGGGTTTTTCAAGTAAGTTAGGACTGTAAGGTGGGTAGGAAGAGAAAGTGAACTTTATTAGGAATCTTAACCTTTTCGACACCATTATAACTTTTGAGCTTACCCTCTTTCTACTGTTATGCTTGTCTGTCTGTCTGTCTGTCTGTCTGTCTGTCTGTCTGTCGATGAAGATAGTGGTAGAGTCGGGGTTTAATCTTTAAGCTTTTCCTTAAATGATGATTGATTTTCTTAAACAAATGGGTATCTTCCTACTTCTTAAAATAAGTGCAAACCGTGTTCCAAGGAGGAAAGTTTGTGGGTAGATAATGTTACTGACAACGGGCTCTTAAAACATAAAAAATAGCTTCCAATATTTCCCTTTTTATGTCTAAAGGGCCTGCCTCCTTTGCTGTAATCTACTTCAAGGTTAGCTTTAATAGCTTCTCATTCACAAGCTGATAAATCACTTAGAGTATGTATTCCTCATGTATACCTCCTTTTTCCTCTTATAATTATTTTAAATAATTTATTTTGCATCAACTGTTTGGATCATTGATAAGGCAGTTTAATAGGTCAAAATAGGGGGTAAGATAGGCTCTTACGTTTAAAGAGATGAAAAGCACCTAAATTTAAATATTCGGGATTTCGATCATGCATTCTAGCTATAAATAAGGGGAGAGAGATGCAGGTTGAAATAATAGATATTTAATTGTAGGGAGTATTGACGTAAGCTTCAAATGATTTTATCAGTTATGTTTGGTGCTTAGGCAGCTATTATCTGCACAAAAACATCAAGAAAGATGTGATATTCTTTGCTTAACGGCAGAATAAATGCAAAACTGAAATCTATAAAAGTAGAGCTTAATAAGCAAAGAAGTAGAAACAGAGATTACCAAATAAGTTTTAAGCTTGCTTAAAATACAGAGAGTAAGGCAATATAGCGCTACATTCTGCACCGGTAGCTCAATCGGATAGAGTACCCGGCTACGAACCGGGCGGTTAGAGGTTCAAATCCTCTCCGGTGCAATGATTATCCATACAATTGTATCAGGTCCTTTTCAAACGAATGCTTATGTCATTAGCTGCCCTGCCACTTTGCAAGCAGCAATCATTGATCCTGCTCCAGGAAGCGCGCCGGCAATTATAGATTATCTCACTAAAAATCACTTACTTGCTTCCAAGATTCTTTTAACTCATTCGCACTGGGATCATATTGCTGACGTAGCACCCCTTAAAAATAAGTATAAAATTCCTGTTTATGTCCATTTATTGGATGCAAATAATGTAGAAAATCCTGGAAGTGATGGCTTGCCTTGTTGGATTGATATAGAAGGAACTAAACCTGATCATTATGTGAAAGCGGGTGAGAAGGTTCCTGTAGGGAATGCTACTTTTGAAGTCATCGAAACTCCTGGTCATACCCCTGGTGGTATTTGTTTTTATAGCCAAGAAGAGCAGCTGTTATTCTCCGGGGATACTTTATTTAAAGGTACGATTGGCAATTTATCTTTTCCTACGGCACGACCATCCCTTATGTGGGGTTCTTTATCAAAGCTTGCCAGGCTACCGCCTGATACGCGTGTATTGCCAGGACATGGAGAGGCCACTACGATAGGTGCCGAAGAATGGCTAGAGAGGGCCGAAGAGTTTTTTGGAAATTAAAGATAAAGATTAAAAAAGGAGTTTACGATGGGTGTGTTAGTGGGTAAACAAGCCCCCGAATTTAGGGCAAAAGCAGTTATAGAGGGGAGAATCATCAACACTTTTTCATTAATGGATTTTTTAGGTAAAAATGTTGTTTTTTTCTTTTATCCTTTAGACTTTACATTCGTGTGTCCTACAGAATTACATGCCTTTCAAGAAAAAATTGAAGAGTTTGAAAAAAGAGATACTCAATTGGTTGCTTGCTCGGTAGATAGCCCCTATTGTCATGCAGCTTGGCTAAATACTCCTAAATCAAAAGGAGGCATTCAGGGCCTAACTTATCCCATTGTGTCTGATATGAACCGTTGTATTGCCTGCGATTATGACGTGCTTATCCAGCATGAAGGCATTGCTTATCGAGGGCTTTTTATTATAGATAAAAAAGGTGTTGTACGTCATCAGGTTGTCAATGATTTGCCATTAGGCCGTAATGTCGAAGAAGTCCTGCGGATGTTAGATGCCTTGGTCTTTATCGAAGAGAATGGCGAAGTTTGCCCTGCTAATTGGCAAAAAGGTAGTAGAACGATGAAGCCTACTAGCGAAGGGCTTGAGCACTACTTTACTTCTGTTTAAATGTTATAGGGCTTTTTTGCCTATTTAATTAGTAAGTGTAGCGCTGGGATTAGTTTTATAGTGTTTTAATTAAGGGCAATGATTTTGATCATTCCCTTACTTGGTTATGAAGCTTAATAATTTGTTTGAGCTCCTAGTCACCTGATTTTTAGGTCTTCATCTAATATCTTTAAGGTTCATATCCAATGATATAATCTTTTTAAGTTCTTGAGTATTCATCTTTTGCGCTTTTTTTTAATAACGATTGCCTTTACTCTCTTCTTTAATCAATCACCAAACGCTTTTTTGAAAAATTTTGCTGAGGATAGATAAAGTTTTTTTTATGCCCTTTTCCGCAAAATATTTGTAAACATTTGTAAATAAATATTGAGAGATTAAAATTTATTTTATTAACATTTTCTCTAAGAAATCAACCAGTGAAAGCATGCAAAAATCCTTTCACCATATGCTCTTTTATGCAATATATAAGAAACAAGAAGGGAAAATACTAAAGACCTAGCAAAAATTAGGTATCGGCTACGCTTAAGAGTTTGATTGCCAGCTAGTATGGTCGGACATCGTGCGAGGATAGATCGAATGGCAGCATATACAATATACATTTAACTTAATAAACAAGTGTTTACAAAATATGAAAAAACTCATTCAAGAAATTGCGCATTTTAAAAAGAACCTTAGCGAGGAGGGGCGCGCGCTTTTTGCCCAGTTGGCACTCGGGCAAAAGCCAGAAGCACTATTTATTGCATGCTCTGATAGTCGCCTAATGCCTAGCCTTTTTGCTTCTACTCATCCCGGAAATATATTTGTGCTAAGAAACATTGGAAATCTAATACCTCCGGCTTCTTCCTCACCTTACGATAGCAGTGCTTCGGCAGTATTAGAATTCTCTACATTTTCTCTTAACGTTTCTGATATTATTGTTTGCGGTCATTCTGAATGTGGAGCTATGCAAGCTCTAGCCCGAGGGGTCGATGGCCATAATTGCCCCCATCTTGGTTCCTGGTTAAAGCATGGAGAAGAATCTTTAAACAAGGTGAGAAAAGGGCTTAGTATTAACCCTTCTTTATCCGAACATAATCAAATCTCTCAGATTAATGTGCTTCAACAAATGCAACATGTTATCAGCTATCCTTTCATTCAAGAACGCGTGGAAAAAAAGCAGCTTCGAGTGCATGGATGGTGGTTTGATATAGCACAAGCGGATGTCTATTGTTATAAGCAAGATCTTCATCAATTTGTTTTGATTGATGAAGAAGAAGCAAATTTAATCGCAAATAATTTAAGCTGTTTGTAATTAATTGATTTTTTTAACAGATTTTTAACTCGTGCTCTCAAAGCATAGTGATAAAAATTATAAAAATAAAATAGTTAACGTGTGGACTAAAGACGAGTGAAGGAAGAAAATATTGAGAGTTGGCAAAGAAAAATTTTGCTAAATTCTTTAATCCCTAGCCCGCGCTAGTGATAAACCTACTGATCCTAACACTTCAAGGTTGGCTCTTTAATTATCGAACGCTCGGTGGCAAAAGTAGCTCTAGGTATTTAGTCCGACCTGATTTACCCTAAAATACTTCATCATTGCATCAGTTTTAGAAAGGAAAAATGAAATTTTCTTTTT